>CBFGQE010000829.1:0-1500 GCA_965650815.1 uncultured bacterium | reverse complement strand
GTCTTCAACGGCGTCATCGCCGACAACTCGGGCAGCGGTTCCGGCAAGATCGCGTTGGTGAAGCGCGGCGCGGGCTCGCTCACGCTGAACGGCGCGAACACCTTCAGCGGCGGCGTCATCGTCGCCGGCGGCACCTTCGGGATCGGCAACAACACGGCCGCCGGTTCCGCGCCCAGCATCACGTTGAGCAACGGCTCCACGCTGAGCCTGACGGCCAACACCCCGTCGGTCTTTCCGACCTACACCGTCATCACTCCGGCCGGAGCCTCCGTCTCGCTCGGCTCGGCCAATTTGGCCAACGGCTTCGCCGGGCAATTCGTTTCCGGCGACGCGACAGCGACGAACGTGGCCGTCGGCCCGCTCTCGTTCAGCACCGGCAACACGCGGCAGTTCGAGGGCTTCACCGGCACCGTGCGAGTCGAGGCCACGGGGCAGATCCGCTGGTCGGCGGGCACGGGCCTGGACAACGGCGGCGAGCAGACCACCTTTGAGATCGTCTCCGGCGGCTCCATCTTCCTGCGCAACACCGGCACCATGCGGCTCGGCGCGTTGACCGGCGACGGCACCATCGGCGGACTGAGCGCGGTCGACGGCACGGGCACGGTCATCGTGGGAGCGAAGGGCATCGACACCGAGTTCTCAGGCTTCATCGAGGGCGTTGCTCCGCGGGCGAACAACTTCACCAAGGTCGGCCCTGGTCGGCTCACGTTGAGCGGGACGTTGAACTACGACGGCGCGACGGTCGTCAGCGGCGGAGTGCTGGCCTTGGCCGGTTCCGCCGAGCTCGACGACACCGCGTCCCTCACGCTCCGTTCCAACGCGGTCATCGACGTGTCCGCATTGGCCGAGCCGACGCTCCAAATCGGCGCGATCAAGGCGCAGACCTTCACCGCCAGCGGCACGGTGCGAGGCAGCCTGAACGTGGCGTCCACCGCGACCTTGAGTCCCGGCGACGGCATCGGCGTGCTGGTGGTGACGAACGTGGCGAGCATCGATGGACCCGTGTTCATGGGCTTCAACCGCACCAACGCCCCGGTGAACAGTGACCGCGTCGAGGCCGCCTCTTTCGTCATCGGGACGAGCGCGAGCCTGACCGTGACCAACGCCGGGCCGGACCTGACCGGCGGAGAAGTCTTCCAGCTCTTCAACCGGCCGGTGACTTTCTCGACGATTACGCTGCCCGAACTGCCCTCGCCGCTCGCTTGGGTGAACAACCTCGCGGTGGACGGTTCGCTGCGCGTCAGCGGTTCGCTGGTGGACACCGTGCCCACGCCGATCACCGGCGGCATCGTGGGTGGAAACTTCGAGATCACCTGGCCGCCCGGCCACACCGGCTGGCGTCTGGAGACGCAGGCCAATCCATTGAGCATCGGCCTCTCGAACAACTGGGAAATCGTCTCCGGTTCGGCGCAGACCAACCGCGTCGTCCTGCCGTTGGCCGTGACCAACGCCGCCATCTTCTACCGTCTGGTGTATCCGTGATGCGCCGGGCAGTGGTTG
>CBFGQE010000828.1:0-1508 GCA_965650815.1 uncultured bacterium | reverse complement strand
GCAGCTCGGGCTGGCCAGCTTCGACCAGATGAAGAAGGAGCAGAAGATCAGCGCCGATCCCGCCGCCAACGCGCTGCTCAAGAAGGTGGGACAGAAGATCGCCACCGTGGCCCAGCCCGACATGCCGAACGCGCAGTGGGAGTTCGTCCTGTTCGACAGTCCGGAGGCCAATGCCTTCTGCCTTCCGGGGGGCAAGGTGGGCGTCTATACCGGCATCCTCCCGATCACGAAGGACGAGGCGGGCTTGGCCGTGGTGATCGGCCATGAGGTCGCCCATGCCGTCGCGCGCCACGGCGGGGAGCGCATGACCACGGCCGCCGGGGTCAGCGCGCTCGGGCAGATCGGTGGCGCTGTCGCTTCGGCCAAGGGCGTCAGTGCGGAGAAGATCGCCCTGGCCAGCCAGGTCTATGGCATCGGCGCCCAGCTCGGAGCGGTGCTGCCGCACACGCGGGCCCAGGAGAGCGAGGCGGACCACATCGGCCTGATCTACATGGCGCGCGCGGGCTACGACCCGGAAGCGGCCGTCGGTTTCTGGCAGCGTTTTTCCGACTACGCGAAGAAGGCGGGCGGCGACAGCGCCCCGTGGTTCCTTCGCACCCACCCGCTGGACCAGACCCGCATCCAGCAGATCCAAGGCTGGCTGCCGGAAGCCAAGGCGCAGATGCCGAAGTGACGCGAGACGGGAACAGGAATCCGCCATCCCGACGAAGAGCGCCGCCTCGCGGACGTTGCCGTCCGCGCTCCGGCTAAACGGTCCGCCTCCCGCCCATCGCCCAGACCGCCGCGAGCAGTGCGAAGGTGATCGCGCCGTTCACGATCAGCAGCTCGTTGCCGAAGGCATAGCCGCCAAGCCAGGTGCGCGACTTCTGGTCCAGCACCCAGCAGAGCGCGGGCGGCGCGAGGCACGCGATCGGCGTCAGCACCGGGTGCAGCGGCGGCAAGTCGTCTCCTCCCCCCGCGCGCCGCGCCAGCCAACCCCGCAGCAGCGCGAAGGCAAAGAGCCCGAGCAGCGGCCCGTAGGTGTAGCTCGCGACCTTGAGGATGATGCCGATCACCGCCTGGCTGGCCACGGCCTTGATCACCAGGATCGTCGCCAGCAACAGCACGGCGAACATCACGTGGAAGATGTGCCTCAGCCGAGTCTTCCGCTCCTCGCTCAGCGCTTCGCCGCGTTCCCAACCGAGGATGTCGATGCAGAAGGACGTCGTCAGCGTGGTCAGCACCGAGTCGGCGCTGGAGAAGGTCGCCGCCGTGAGGCCGAGCACGAAGACGATGGCCGCAGCCGTGCCGAGATGCTGGAGCGCGAGGGTCGGGAACAGGTCGTCGGTCCGCGTCGGCACCGCGATGCCCTTGGCCTGGGCGTATTGGTAGAGCAGCACGCCGAGGCCGAGGAACAGCAGGTTAACGAAGACCACCACGATGCCGAACCAGCGGATGTTCTTCTGTGCTTCGCCAAGCGAACGGCAGCTCAGGTTCTTCTGCATCATGTTCTGGTCGAGACCGGTCAT
>CBFGQE010000827.1:0-1512 GCA_965650815.1 uncultured bacterium | reverse complement strand
GCCATCCTCGCCGGTTCCGTCCAACCGGGCGATCTCACCATCACCGGCCCGGGTGATCCCGTGGCCAACGGCGTCTCCCAGCTTTCGAGCAACGTCTGGCGCTTCACCTTGAACAAGGTTCTCGGCAGTGGCGGCTACACCCTGCGCCTCGGCCCCGGCGTCACCGACTTCGCCGGGAACTTGATGGACCAGGACCAGGACGACGTGCGCGGCGAAGCCACCGAGGACCGGTTCGTCGTCACGCTCCAGAGCTACAACCCCGATCTCTCTCCGTTGATCCTCGCCTCGCCCGCGCTCGCCCAAGCCGGTCAGGGCGCGAACTTCGCCTATGCCGTGACCAATCGCGGAGCCGCGCCCGCTCCCGGTGGTTGGCGCTCGGAATTCTGGATGGCTCTCACCGCCGACGGCAGCAACGCCACCCTGCTCGGCTCAGTCACGATCACGAATTACCTCCCGGTGAATTCATCGCTGAATCTCACCCAGTCCGTCGTGCTGCCCTCGGGCTTGGCCGGAACGCGCTTCCTCGGCGTGAAGCTGGACACATTAAACCAAGTGGCCGAGAGCGACGAATCGAACAACGTCGCCTGGGCCTCCATCGGCACCGTCGTCAGCGCGCCCGACCTCGTCGCGACCAATCTCTCCGCCCCGGCCAATGCCCAGCTCGGCTCGACCATCACCGTGGACTGGAAGCGCCGGAACATCGGCAGCGCCGCCACCTTCACCGCCGGGCAAGACCGCGTCTTCCTTTCCAGCACGGCGAACAGCATCGCCGGCGCGCGTCTGTTGGCGACGGTTCAAGGCGCGGTGCTCGGTGCGGGCGCGGAAACGAACCGCTCGCAGTCCATCGCCATCCCGCTGGAAACTTCGCTCCCGCCCGGAAACTACTTCCTCGTCGTCGCCGTCGATTCGCCCGATTCCCAACCCGAGAGCAACGAGGGGAACAACCTCGCCTCTGTCGCGATCACCCTCGCCTCGCCGCCGCTGCCAGACTTGGCGATCCACCAGTTCAGCCCTCCCACGCTCCTCGTGCCCGGCGTCGCCATGCAGACCAGTTGGACCACGACCAATTCCGGCACGGCCGCGCTGACCAACGGCATCTGGCGCGAACGCATCCATTTCACCAACGCGATCTCCGGTCGTCTGACGCTCGGCGAATGGACCTTCACCAACGACCTCGCGCTCGGAGCTTCCCAAGTCCGCACGCAGTTCGTGCAGATCCCCGCGAACCTTGCGGCCGAACCCGGCTGGCTGACGTTGGCCGTGGACGTGTTCGACGAAGTGGTCGAGGTCTCCGAATCGAATAACCTGGCGATCAGCGAAACGCAGCTCCCGGTGTCGCGCCGCCTGTTCCTCGAATTGTCCGTCGGTGAACTGGTCGAAGGTGGCACGCCCATCCTCGGCCGCGTTCGCCGCAATGGCGGCACCAACGAGGCGGCGGTCGTGGCCCTGACGAACAACGCGCCGTCGCGCCTGGCGATGACCAACGCGGTCACCATTCCCGTCGGCGCCTAC
>CBFGQE010000826.1:0-1521 GCA_965650815.1 uncultured bacterium | reverse complement strand
GGCAGGTTCTGGTTCACCGTGCCCAAGCCATAGCTGACCCAAGAACCGATGCTGGGCCGGGAGAAGAAGAACGAGCCGGTGTGGATGCCGAGCGTGGCCTGGTAGTGCTCGTTGTCGTCGGACTTCATCGAGCGGATCAGGCAGATGTCGTCCATGCACTCGCGGAGATGCGGGAAGAGATCGCTGACCATCGCGCCGCATTTGCCGCCGGGTTTGAATTCCCAGCCGGGCCGGAGCAGGCGGCGCTGCTGGTTGGAGAGCCCGCCCCCCACGCCCATCGTCTTGCCGTCGGCGGCGAAGAGCGCGGGTTTGTGGTCGAAGGTGTCCATGTGCGACACGCCGCCGTTGGAGAAGATGAAGATGACGCGCTTGGCCTTGGCCGGGAAATGCGGGGCCTTCGGCGCGAGCGGGTCGCCCGACGACGGCGCAGATTCGGCCAAGAGGTTCGCCACGATGCCGGGCAGCAGCAGCGAGCTGCCCACGAGCGACCGGATGGCGTCACGACGGTTGAGGACGATGGGGCGTGAGTTCATGGCGGGAAATGGGTGAGCGACGCGGGTTCAATCCACATACACGAATTCGTTGAGGCGGAAGAGGACGCGGACCATCGCTTGCCAGGCTTCGGTCTCGGCTTGATCGGGGGAAGTGCCGGAGGCGGTCAGTTTCTCCCGGACTTGGGCGAGGAACTGCTGCCCGCGTTCCACCTCGTCGCGGTCGGCGGCGCGACCGAGCGCGGTCTGGTAGGCGAACCGGAGGCGGCCGGAATCGTCCTTCGCGTTGGCTTGGACGCGCTGCGCGAACTGCGCCGACTGTTCGTGGACGAACGGATCGTTGAGCAGGTAGAGCGCCTGCAACGGCGTGGTGCTGGTGGTGCGGCGCGCGGTGCTGGCGGAGGGATCGGCCCCGTCGAAGATCGCGAGATACGGGTGCCGCTGGATGCGCTGGGTCATCAGATAGACGCTGCGGCGCTTCGTGTCGTAGACGGCACGGAAGGGGTTGTGCTGGGTGAAATTCCAATCGGTCTGCGGCGGGAACGGATGCGGTCCGGCGGGCGCGGTGTCGAGGTTGGCGCCAAGCGCGAGCAGCGTGTCGCGCAGCGATTCGGCGTCGAGGCGGCGACGCGGGAAAGAACTCAAGAAGACGTTGTTCGCATCCAATTCCGCCGCGCGGGCGTCCCGCTGGCTGGCCAGCCGGTAGGTGCGGGAGTTCACGATCAACCGGTGCATCGCCTTCACCGACCAGCCGGAGTCGATGAAGCGCCCGGCCAGCCAATCCAACAGCTCGGGATGCGTCGGCGGTTGGCCTTGTTTGCCGAAGTCGTTCGCCGTCGGGACGAGCCCTTGGCCGAAATGATGGAGCCAGATGCGATTGACCATCACGCGCGCGGTCAGCGGATTGTCCCGGGCCACGATCCATTCCGCCAATTGCCGACGGCCGCTGCCGCCTTCGTCCGGAGCCAAGGTCGCGCCGCCCAACACGGTGAGGAATCGGCGCGGCACGGTCTCACCGGGCTTGGCCGGA
>CBFGQE010000825.1:0-1523 GCA_965650815.1 uncultured bacterium | reverse complement strand
TTCCATACACGCTCCTCCGGAAGGCTTGCCTGATTCTCCGACGAGCCGGACAGATATTGCAAAAAGAGGCCAAGCCATTGCCTATTCCTCCGGCATGAGCGCCTCCGCCAAAGCTTCCCGATCCAAGACCACCGCCGCTCCTACCCCGGTCAATCCACGCCTGGTGGCGCTGCTGGACGAACTGGCCACCGGCGAAGGCTTCGGTCCCTCGCGCCTGCCCGGCGTGCGTTTCATGCGCTCGACGCAGCACGTGCCGCGCTCGCCCGTCGCCTATGAGCCGGGCATCGCCATCGTGGCCCAGGGGCGGAAGTCCGGGTATCTCGGCGAACGGTCGTTTTTCTACGGAGCCAACCACTATCTCGTGCTCTCCGTGCCGATGCCCTTCGAGTGCGAGACGCACGGTTCGCCGGAAGAACCGTTGCTCGGCCTCTTCGTCGGCGTGACCCCGCAGACCGTCGCCGATCTCCTGCTCCAGATGGAGCCTGGCAGCCGTAAGTTCGGCCCGCCCCGCGCCATTGAATCGGCTCCGCTCGACGTCTCCCTGGCCGATGCCGCCATGCGCCTGCTGGAGACGCTCCGCGCCGAGGACGACGCGCGCATCCTCGGCCCCCAGATCGTGCGTGAGATCACCTACCGCGTGTTGCTTGGCGAGCTCGGCGGCAACCTCCGCGAACTGGCCGCGCCCCACACGCACTTCGGCCAGATCAGCCGCGTCCTGCATCGTCTCCATGCCGACTATGCCCGCGCCCACGACATGGAGACGCTGGCCCGCGAGGCCGGCATGAGCGTCTCCACCTTCCATGCCCATTTCAAAGCCGTGACCGACTCCTCCCCGCTGCAATACCTCAAGACCATCCGCCTGCACAAAGCCCGGATGCTGATGGTCCACGAAGGCGTCAACGCCGCCGGTGCCGCCAGCAAGGTCGGCTACGAAAGCCCCTCCCAGTTCAGCCGCGAATTCAAACGCCTCTTCGGCGACGGCCCTGCCGCCGTGGCCGCCCATCTTCGGAAGCAGATGATGCGATTGGCCTGACCGCGTCGCATTGGGCCAGTTGATGGGCCAAGCCACCGGGACCGTCCTGCAACCAGGCGGCTCGGTCCTGCCATCGGCTTCTAACGGCTCGACACTGGGCGTCAGGTCCGTCCAACTGGAGTTCTCATGAGCGCCGTTGTCCCATCGCTGTTGTCCGCGAACGAACTGACCTTGTCCTATGGCCACCACCAGTTGCTGGCCGGGGTCACGCTCGCGGTCGCGCCGGGGGAGAAGGTCGGACTCGTGGGCCGCAACGGCTGCGGCAAGACCAGCCTGCTCAAGATCCTGGCCGGCACCGACCAGGCGGATTCCGGCGACATCTCCCTGCGCCGCGGCCTGCGCGTCGGCTATTTGCCGCAGGAGTTCGAGCTCGATGGCACCAAGACGGTCCAGCAGAACATCGAGGCCGGGGCGGCCGACTTGATCGAATGGCTGCGCCGCTACGAAGCCGGCGACGGTTCCGAGGCGGAGATGGCCGAACTGCTGGAGA
>CBFGQE010000824.1:0-1524 GCA_965650815.1 uncultured bacterium | reverse complement strand
GCGGGCAGGAGCATTCCTGCAAGAATGGCGATGATGGCGATGACGACGAGCAGCTCGATCAGGGTGAACCCCCTCGTCGTCGGTTGGATGCGCGGTTGGCGGTGCATACGGCGAACTCCGACTGTGGAACGACGGGCAGGGACGGTTGGCTGCCCAGGAAAAGGACTCGCGGACCGTAGCCAACCCGACGGACAGCGCAAGCCGCCCTTGTTCACCGGTTGGTAACAATTTGGCGAACTACTCCTCGGCAACAGCCGGGCTACCTCCGGCTTATCCTCCATCGCCCACCTCCCGGCCCAGGCCCAACCCGTTGCGGCTCAATTCGCCGGTGCCAGCAAATCTTCGCCTTCACCCGGTAGGATCAGGCGCGCCGGACCGTCCAGCGGCCGGACGATCATCGCCGGGCGTCCCGCCAGCAGTTGGAAAAGCTCGGCATCGTCCACCAAAGGCACGGGCGTGGTTGTTGTCCGCACCGTCAGCGGCCCCGCCCCGGTCTGCACCACATTCACGGAACCGGCGCGGGAAACCACCAGCCGATCCGCCGCCAAGGGGACGGACCGCACCGTCTCCAAGGCTTCAGCCGTCCGCCGATGCGCCAGGGGATCGGGTTGAGTTTTCCGCCACGGACCCCACACGGCCAGACCACCGATGACCAACAGAGCGACGACGCCGCGAGCCGCTTGATGACGGCGGCGACGGCCACGCACTTCCTGGAGAGTGTCGGCCAGCAGTCGTTCGCGCAGCGTCGCATCGTCGGCCAACAAGTCGTCGAGCAGGCGACGGGATTCAGGATCAGGTTTCATCGGACAAACGGGTGAGCAGGGTGGCTTTCAGGTGGCGGCGCAGTCGGACGAGGCGCGATTCGACCGCCTTCTCCGTGGTGCCGGTTTCGGCGGCGATGTCCCGGACGGATTCTCCGGCGAAGTATTTCCGTCGGATCAACTCGCGGTCTGCGGGAGGCAACGATTGCAACGCGGCTTCGGTCAGCTTCCACAATCGGGCCTCGGCATCGTCCCCAGGCAACGGGTCCGGCGTCGGTTCGCGGAAAAAGAGCCGTTCCAGCAGGCTCCGTTGCCGACGATGTTTCCGCTCTTCATCGATCAGGGCGCTCCTGGCCAAGACGGTCAGCCAGCTCCAGAAAACGTCCTCGGCGGGAAACGGCCGGATGTGGCGGACGACGCGGAGCAGGGTCAGTTGGAGGGCTTCCTTCGCGGTGTCTTCCCGTCCGCCAGCGGCGACAATCAGGTAGCGCAGGAGCCGGGTGAAATAGAGATCGTAAAACGCGCGATACGCCGACTCGTCGCCCCGTTTCATCCGGGCGGTCAAGGCGGCGATGTCAGGCGGCGGGCCGTCGGCCACGTCCCTCATGCGCACGGCGGGTGGCGGAGGATTCTGGAGCAGCGGCTCCCGGGAATCGTCCGTGGGGAGCATGGGCGACTACGGCTTTTCGGCCTTGGCTGCGGGAGCGTCAGTGTGCGTGCTTGGATGAAGGTTCCTCAGCACGTTGTCGATGACGGCCAGCGC
>CBFGQE010000823.1:0-1527 GCA_965650815.1 uncultured bacterium | reverse complement strand
CAGATTGCCGCGACGCGCGGGCAGTTGAAGGCGCAGTTGATGGAGGCGTTGTCGAAATGATCCAAGCCAACGCCCGCCAACGCCAGCGACGTTGCGTCCGCCGGCCCGAGCCATGCCCCAACGGGGCAACTTCGATTAGCCCAGGGTTGGCGCAACGCGCCTACCCTGGGTCAAGGTCCCAGAATGATCTCAACCCCAACGGGGTTGGGGCGAACGCACGACGTTGGACGCAACCCCTTCAGGGTTGGCTGCTCCGTGGAGACCGGGTTCCCAGGGTAGCTCCTCGCCCATCCGGCTCGGATCAACCCTGGGCTACGGGACGGAATCCCGTTGGGCTGATGTCAACGTAATCGTGAATTTGCTCCAGTTCGCTAAGCTTCTCATTCTCTACAGCTAAAGTCACTTGTTTAGTCTGC
Organism: uncultured bacterium; assembly: GCA_965650815.1. GTDB lineage: Bacteria > Verrucomicrobiota > Verrucomicrobiia > Limisphaerales > CANJSG01 > CANJSG01. The sequence goes on along the minus strand of CBFGQE010000823.1, from coordinate 1,111 downwards.
GCAGACTTTGAGGGTTGACGCCATTGCGAACAGAAGCATACGGCCGCTGTTTCCATTTGTTGCCAATGCTGCTGGTTTCTCAGCGTTTTCTACAAGCGCCCTAAAAAATGGAGATTTGAGCCTAGAAATACCGGCGCGCCGCAATTGAGAAAGTCGCCGAAAGTTGAGTCAGCCGGTGGAGTTAAAGCAGGGCGATTCCAACGAATGAAGCCGATTCATTTGAATGTCCCGCCGCATCTTCGAAGAGTCGGGCGGAGTTAATTGTTGGAATGGCGCAGGCCGCTTCCTGCTCTTTTCAAGCGCGCCTGACCATGCGCACCGGGGACTTGTTCGTCACGATGCCAGACGGCTCGGTCCACATGCTGATGTCGGGATCGGGAAATTCGGCCAGCGTGCCGCCAGCGCTACCAATTCTGTGCGAAGCTCAAAGAGCTGGATGCCGCCGTCGGATAGATGGAGACCTCTGAAAAAGGGATGAACGGGCTGCGGGGATGAGTGGTCGGAGAAGGGCATGAGACAAAGAGCGGTGAAGCAGCTTGGTTTGCTGGACGGGCTTGCGGCGAAGGTTCCCGGGAACGAGTTCCTTGAGAGATTGGAGGGGTTGGTGGACTGGACGCCGCTGCGGCGGGAGCTGGAGGCGTTGTTCACCGCGACGACGGGCCGGTTGCCGCGTCCGCCTTTGGTTGTCTTCAAGATGCTGCTCCTGCAGCACTGCTACGGCCTGTCCGATCCGCAGTGCGAGGAGCTGGTGGGCGACCGGCTGTCGTGGCGGCGGTTCGTGGGGCTGGGGCTGGACGAGCCCGTGCCGGACGAGACGACCTTGGTGCGCTTCCGCCAGCGGCTGGTGCGGGCCGGCCTGCACGAGCGGCTCCTCGGCCTGGTCAACAACCAGCTTGAAGAACGCGGGCTGATCCTCAAGCGCGTCACGCTCGTCGACGCCACCCTCCTCCAGGCCGCGCGCCGGGCGCCGGGCAAGGGATCTTCTGGCGACCCCGAGGCCGACCACACGGTCAAAGGCGGCCAGCCGCACTACGGCTTCAAGGCCCACGTGGCCGTGGACGAGGAACACACGCTCATCCGCAAGGCGGAGCTGGGCCCCGCCAGCGAGCAC
>CBFGQE010000822.1:0-1532 GCA_965650815.1 uncultured bacterium | reverse complement strand
TCGACTCTCTCCCAACAAAATATGCCGGATGTATCTTCAGAACAGGTTGCGCAGTATCTCTTGCATGCTTCGACGGCGGAACTGATGAATCTGTTGGCTCCTGTTCTCGCGGCGCGGACAAGCGAAGCGAATGGTGTCATTTCGAAGACCGTTCTTTGCCAAGTCAGTCGTCTTGTTGAACCTCTGGCTGGAGAGGACGGATGGGAGTTTGAGGTGGCAGGTATTCCAGCAGACAGGGCGGAGTGGAAAGCATTCGAAAGTCAGGATCTTTGGGAAAGCGGTCATTGCTCGCGATGCGCTCTGGAGATCTGTTCTTATGCCAAGCAAGCTTTGTGTCCTCTTTGCGGAATCATAGTGAGCCTGACCTAGTTCTTGGAGAAGCCCCTGATGTCTTCTCCCGTAATCCTCCACGAAGACCCCGACCTGCTGGTGGTGGCCAAACCCGTCAGCTGGAACACCCACGCGCCCGCGCCCTATGCCGGCGAAGGTCTCTACGATTGGCTCAAGCACCGCGAACCCCGCTGGGCCGATCTCGCCATTCTTCACCGGCTCGACAAGGAGACGTCCGGCCTCCTCGTCTTCGGCAAGTCGCCCGTGGCCAACCGTTCGCTGACCGAACAGTTCACCGCCCGGACCGTCGAGAAACGCTACCGGCTCTGGACCGACCGGCCCATGCCGTTCGAGGAGCGCCTGGTCCGCTCCAATATCCACCGGCTCGGCGACCGCTACGCCAGCTCCCAGCAAGCCGGGGAGAACGCCGAGACGCTCTTCCGCGTCGTCTCCCGCGAAGGCGGACGCACCCTGGTGGACGCATTTCCCCACACCGGCCGCACCCACCAGATCCGCGTCCACGCCGCCGAAGCCGGTTTTCCCATCCTCGGCGACACGCTTTACGGCGGAAGCGCGTTTCCCCGCGTCTGCCTGCATGCCGCCGCCTTGACCTTTCGCCATCCGACCACGGCGGAAGAGGTCTCCTTCCAGCGCGACGAAGACTTCGCCGCTCCCGCCCGGCTCAGCCTGCGTGAAGCCTGCATCAATCCGGAGGAAACCGACGCCTACCGGGTGATCCACGGGGCGGCGGACGGCTGGCCCGGTTGGTTCGTCGAGAAGCTGGGGCCGTGGCTTTTGTCGCAGAGCGAAACCGAACCGACCGCCGCCCAGCGCAAGGAACTGGAAACGCTCGCCGCCCATTTCCAGAGCCGGGGCGTTTACCACAAGCGGTGGAACGCGAAGGTGCGCGAGACCGATACCGCCGCCGCGTCCCCGCAGCTCCTCTTCGGCGAAGCCGCGCCGGAACGGTTCCTGATCCGCGAGAACGGCGTGTCGTATCGGATGGGCTTTGGCGAAGGCTACTCCGTGGGCCTCTTCCTCGATCAACGCGACAACCGTCGCCGCTGGTTGGTGAACCACGTGGCGGCCGGTTTCGGTGGGGCGTTCCCCTCGACGTGCGACGTGCGACGTTCAGCATTCAGCGTTTCCCGAACTCCGAACTCCGAACTCCGAACTCCGAACGCTGAAGCGCCCGAAGTCCT
>CBFGQE010000821.1:0-1535 GCA_965650815.1 uncultured bacterium | reverse complement strand
CGAGGCACTCGACCGCGCCGCTGGGCTTGCCGGGCAGACAGACGACGAGCGCGCGTTCCACCACCACGGCGAGGTTGCGCGAAAGGATCGCGTTCTTGGTGATCTTCATCGACTCCATGCGCATGACTTCGCCGAAACCGGGCAGCTCGCGGATCGCGATTTCGCGGACGGCCTCGGGCGTGACATCGCGCAACGCGACGCCGGTGCCGCCAGTGGTAAGGATGAGGTTGCAGCCATTGTTGATCTGCTCGCGGATCGCGCGCTGGATGTCGCGCTTTTCGTCGGGCACGAGCGCTTCGGCGCAGACCTTCCAGCCGTAGCCTTCGGCGGCTTTCTTCAAGGCGGGACCGCCGAGGTCGTCGTAGAGGCCTTTGGACGCGCGGTCGGAGATGGTGAGGATGCCGACGAGGAGTTGCATGGGAGCGGAAGGGGCGGGAGAAGCCGGTGGAGTGGGTTGATTCGCGAGCAGACGGTTGCGGTGTTTGAAGCCGAAGGCGACGAACGTCTCTTCCGACACGAAGCGATGCACGGGCGCGGGCAGCACGTCGTAGATCGCGCCGAAGAGTTTCCGGAGAAAGACCTCGTCGGCCAACGCGGCGGCGACGGTGGTGGACGACTTCACCAGGGCCTCGCCGACCAACGCCTGGATGCGGGGCACGAAGCCTTCGAGCAGGACTTGCGACGCCTGGTCGAGCTGTTGTTTGCCGCGACCGGCCAAGTCGCCGAGGGCGCTGGTGGCCGACGCGGTATGGCTCCGCACGGAAGCGGCGGCCTGGGAAAAGACCGCCGAGACCTTGGCTCCGAGCCCGCTGGCATTGGCCGCGGAAGCGATCTCCAGCGAACGCAAGAGCTGCCAATTGTCCTCCTGCCCGGAGCGGAAGAGATCGGTGGGTTGGAAGAATCCTTCCCGCAAGAGTTCGGCGGCTTCGGCGGCGGTCACGATGCCGAGGTCGAGGTCGCCCCGGCGGAGTTCGATCGGTTGGTTCGCGTTCATGGTCGGGATTCCGGTTCAGCCCTTCTTGGTCTTCGACACGAGACGGATGTCGCCGAGGACCATCTGTTTGTCCACGGCCTTGCACATGTCGTAGATGGTCAGCGCGGCGAGGGTGACGGCGGTGAGCGCCTCCATCTCGATGCCGGTCTGGGCGGCGATCTTGGCGGAGGCGGTGATGACGATGCGGTCGCGGCTGGCGGGAATCTCGAAGTTCACCTCGCAGTGGGTGATGGGCAGCGGATGGCAGAGCGGGATGAGGTCGCCAGTGCGCTTCGCGGCCATGATCCCGGCGAGCCGCGCGGTGGCGAGGACGTTGCCCTTGGCCACTTGGTTGGACTCGATCAGATCGAGCGTGGCCGGTTGCAACCGGATCTCGCCGACGGCGACGGCTTCGCGGAGGACGACGGGTTTGGCGGAGACGTCCACCATGCTGGCCTCGCCGCGGGAGTCGATGTGGGTAAGCGCGCTCATGCCTAGACTGATACCGGAGGCTGGAGGGCGGAGGCCAGAGGGCAGATGGCTGATCTCCGCCGGAACAACC
>CBFGQE010000820.1:0-1537 GCA_965650815.1 uncultured bacterium | reverse complement strand
CCCAGCGGCCTGTTCCATCGCCGCTGCCTCGGCGGCAGAAAGCTGGCGGGCGGATTCGCTCAAGACCGCCATTCGGTCTCCGAGAGCGATGCCGTGGAGGGCGATGTTCCGCTGCGACCGTTGCGAGGTGCGTCGGCCATAGACGTAGGCGTCAAACTTCCGCCCTTCGATCAACGCCTGGCGCTGCGTCGTGGACTTGCCGGAATTGAAGTCGGTCGCCACCAGCACGGTGAGATCGCCCGTGGCGTCGATCCGCTCCTCGAAATGGCGGGTGACATTCGCCGGGAGCCTTTGCCGCAACTCGAAGGGCACCGCCTGGTCCAGCGCCGCCTTGGGATCGCGCGCGATGAGTTCACGCAGCGCCTCACGACGCTTCCACGCCAGAGCCTCGCCCTGATGGACATTGGCCGAAGCGTCGCCGGAGAGATAACGATCCGCCCAGGAACCGAATGCGGCGAAGGCGTTGGTCGAAGAAGCAGACACGGAGGAAATCGAAACGCCAGACTCCATCGGCACCCCTGGGGCAACAGGCTGAACCGCCGGAACCGCTGCCAACGCTGCGGCCGGACCGGGAACGACAGGAGACACGGAACCGGCCGATGGCGGAGTTGGTTCGTTTCCGGATCGCCGGACGGCGACCCACCCCACGAACAACGAGACGGCAACAACGGGCCCCAGAATACGAACGAGTGACCGGCGCATGGTATGAATCCTCTTGGTGGCGCGATCAGAGAAGAACCCCCGCCGCGTGGCAAGCTCTTTGCCCGAACCCGCCCGGAAAATTCAGCCGCTCCCGGGACAAATGTGACGTTTCGCGGCAGGAGCCCGAGGATCGGTCTGTCGTTGTCCGGCGAATGCGGCACAGTGCGGGGCGTGCAACCTCCAGCTTCCATCCCCGGGCGCGGCGCGGCGGACAATCCGCCCAACCGCTTCGAACGGCTCCATGTGGAGCCCGATCCCGACGCGGAGCCGCACCCGGACGAGATCGGCCAGACGCCCCGGCCGAAGACCGTCTTCTACCGCGACGCGACGCAGACGATCCTCAACCGCAACGACAGCCCGGAAATTCCCTTCGACTACAGCATCAATCCGTATCGCGGCTGCGAACACGGGTGCATCTACTGCTACGCCCGGCCCACGCACGAGTATCTGGGCCTCTCCGCCGGGCTGGATTTCGAAACCAAGATCCTGGTGAAGACCGACGCCCCAAGGCTGCTGCGCGAGGGGCTGTCTTCGCCGAAATGGCAACCGCAGGTCGTGGCCATGAGCGGCGTGACCGATTGCTACCAGCCGGCCGAACGCCACTTCCGCATCACGCGCGGCTGTCTGGAAGTCTTCGCCGAGTTCCGCAATCCCGTCGGCATCGTCACGAAGAACGCGCTCGTCACCCGCGATCTTGATGTGCTGACGGAATTGGCCCGCTGGAACGCCGTCGCCGTCTTCGTCTCCGTCACCACGCTCGACCCCGAACTCGCGCGTCGAATGGAGCCGCGCACCGCGTCGCCGCGCCAACGGCTGGAGACGATCCGGACCCTGG
>CBFGQE010000819.1:0-1537 GCA_965650815.1 uncultured bacterium | reverse complement strand
TCCTCCCCGTCCCGCCGCGTGAGGTTCGCGACGGAACACACCGTCCGCTCCTGCCAGAGGAGCTCGTAGGGGAACGACGGGATGTCGCTCATATGGATGCCGCCGCAGACGACCGTGCCGCCCTTGGCCACGGCGCGAAGAGCGCGCGGCACAAGTTCCCCGACGGGCGCGAAGAGGATGGCCGCGTCCAGCGGTTCGGGGGGAAGCTCCTCGGAGTCCCCGGCCCACTCCGCACCCATGGAAAGGGCGAACGTCTTTGCCGCCGCATCGCCCCGGCGGGTGAAGGCGAAGACCTTCCTGCCCTGGAACCGCGCGACCTGGGCCACGAGGTGCGCGGCGGCCCCGAATCCATAGAGCCCCAAACGCCGCGCCTCCCCGGCTTTGACCAGCGAGCGATAGCCGATGAGCCCGGCGCACAGCAACGGAGCCGCCTCGGCATCTTGATAGCTCGCCGGAATGGGAAAGCAGAAGCGCGCGTCCGCCACCGTGTATTCGGCGTAGCCGCCATCCAGCGTGTAGCCGGTGAACCGGGCGTGGTCGCAGAGGTTTTCGCGCTGTGACCGACAGAACCCACAGGCGCCGCACGTCCAGCCGAGCCACGGAACGCCGACCCTGTCCCCGACCTGAAAGCGCTGGACGCCGTTTCCGGCCGCTTCGATGCGCCCGACGATTTCGTGCCCCGGGATCAGCGGCAGTTTGGGCTTGGGCAATTCGCCATCGACCACGTGCAGGTCGGTGCGGCAGACCGCGCAGGCACCCACGCGGATCAACACCTGGCCTTCGGCCGGCGAAGGCACCGGCAACTCGACCGCCCGCAGCGGGCTCCCGGGTTGGTCGAGGACCATTGCCCGCATGGAACGGCTTGCCGTCATTCCCGTTTCCTCATCGGCATGCGCGGCCGGCCCGGTCTTCCGAACAACCGGCGCACGCGCCACCCCTCGGGGAGACCGTTGCTGTGCGGGTTCCGCATCGCCACCCGGACGGCGCGGGCCAGCCAAGGCGCGGAAAAAAGGACCGGCGACCGAACCGTTTTCGCAATGCCGGAAGACGGGTCGCCTCGCCCTTCACCGGTCCGGAGCCGCCATGCCACGGGCGGGGCGACGCGGAGGCGGCCCCGCGGTCTTGTGGCGACGCTCGCCCCGGTCTTCACGGAGATCCAGGGACTGCGCAAAGTTGGGATCCAGCCTGCGCGCTTTCTTCGCGGTCTCACCCCGGTTGGCCCCGGGCCTGCGGGTCAGTTTTTTGGCATTATCGTGCATGGTTCCTCCGTTCGGGCTCGGCGAAGGCCGCGCGGTCCTCGCCGGGGAACAGCGTCGCCCGCCGGTCCACCGGCGAGGCAAGGCGTCGTTCCCGGTTTCAGTGGGTCGCGGACGTCCTCACGCCACCTTCACCTCGATGGCTTTCGGTTTGGCGCCTTCGCCCTTGGGCAGATGGACTTTGAGCACCCCGTCCTTGAACTCGGCGGCGACCTTGGCGCTGTCCGCCCCTTCCGGCAGGGAGAAGCTGCGGACAAAGTTGCCGTAGGAGCGCTCGATCC
>CBFGQE010000818.1:0-1540 GCA_965650815.1 uncultured bacterium | reverse complement strand
TGTGGACGCGGTAGCGCTTTTCGATGAGCGGCAGGATGTCGTTCACGAAATCCGGTTCGAACTCGCCCGCCAGCGGCATTCCGAAACGGAACGGCCCCGTGTGCCCGTGGGGCATGACCATGACCATCGGCTTGGCCTTCCCGGCGGCGATCAGGTTGTCGAGGATGAAGCCGGCCCGGCCCACCGTGCTCCACGAATCGTCGGAGTCGAACGCGCCGTGCAACAGGTAGAAGACGGGATACTTCGCGTCGCCCGCCTCGTAGCCCGGCGGGGTGTAAACGTGGAGCAGGCGGAAGCGTTTGAGCGTGCTGGACCAATAGGTCACTTCGGCCACCGCGCCGTGCGGCACGTCCTTCGTGTCCATGAAGTCGTCCCCCGGCACATGCACCATGCTCCAGACCGTGTCGTTGGCCCGGCTGGTGACGGTGTTGCGCGGATCGAGCACGGGCACGCCGTCCACGTTGAAATTGTAGCGATAGGAACCGGGCGCGACGGGACCGACGGCGATTTCCCAGACGCCGTTCTCGCCCTTGGTCATCGGCTTGCCTTGGCCGAAACCGAACCCCGGCAGATCGCTGGTGCCGAGCTGGACCGCCTCGGCCTTGGGCGCGTGGATGCGGAAGGTCAGCTTGCGGTCCGCCGCCAGCTCCGGCGAAACCACTTGGGGCGGCATGGCTCCGGGAGCTTGGGCGGAAAGCCGCGACACATCGAACACCAGGCCGAGAGCCAGCACGGCCAGCCAAACGCGGGACAAGGAAGGGATATTCATGGCGATGGAAATTGGACGGGGCCGAGCTTGGGCTGCCGGCTTGCCGCCGTCTTGGATAATCCTGCTCCGGCGAACACGAGAGGAGCGTTCCACCCCGCCGGAATTTTGCAGAGGGCTCACGCGAAGGGCGCAAAGGACGCGAAGGTTCAATCTCTGCGCAGCCCTTTGCGTCCCTTGCGCTCTTCGCGTGAGCCAAATTTCTCTCCGCCCCATCGTTCCGCCTAAGGGGTTGAACAAACGCCGCCGATATGTGTCCATGTCTGCGGTGCAAACGCTCTTCCGCATCATGGCCGTGTGTCTGGCGCTCTTCTGGGGCCCGCTCACCAGCCATTGCCGGATCGAGGCCGCCACCGGCCAGCCGTTCCTGCATTCCCATGACGGTGATGAGCACGGGCACGGCCATCAGGAAGCCCACGCAAGCTGCTTCATCGCCGAATCGGGCGACTACAAGTCCGATCTCAAACCCGTCAGCCCGCTTCCGCCCGTCCCGACGCTTCTTCTCCTGAGCGCCTTGCTCCAAGGGCGGGTCGAGCCGTCGGCCGATGCGCGACTCGTCCTCGGCGACGCAGGCCAACCGCCTCCGGAACTTTCCGTCACCTGGCAGTTTTCCTCCCGCGTGGCCCTCGCGCCGCGCGCTCCTTCCTCCGTTTCGTAAACGCGCCCTCTTCCAGGGGCGCTTCGTCGCGTCGGCCTGCAGCCGACGTTCTCCAACCGTGCGGGCCGAGGTCCGCTGCTCCGTGGACGACCGTTTATGAAACTGAATCCGATTCC
>CBFGQE010000817.1:0-1543 GCA_965650815.1 uncultured bacterium | reverse complement strand
GAAACCGGGCTCCAAAAATTGGAGCGAGCGAAGGGATTCGAACCCTCGACATTCACCTTGGCAAGGTGACGCTCTACCAGACTGAGCTACGCTCGCGTAACGCGGACGCAGAACTTAGGAGACTCGTGGATGATTGCAAGAGCCGATTTTCAGAAAATCTCCCAAGTCGATCCGGCGTTTGTTCAGACCTCACGCATCGAGCTTCGTCCACGCCGCATTCGCCTTGGACGAGGCCACCACGGCTTCGATGAAGGCCATGCCGCGGATGCCGTCCTCGATCTTCGGGAAGTCGTTGGCGAGGTCGTCCTTCTTCAGCTTCGCGCCGGAATCGTGGGCGCGGATGGCGGTGGCGAAGTTCTTGTAGATGTTCGCGAAGGCTTCCAGGTAGCCCTCGGGATGCGCGGGCGGGGTGCGCCCGGCGGCCTTGGCGGCGTCGCTCAGGTAGCCGTTGGCGGTGCGATAGACCTGCATGGGCTGGTCGATCCACTTCACGAGAAGCGTGTTGGGTTCGCGCTGGTGCCATTCGAGGCCGCCGAGCTCGCCATAGACGCGGATGTTGAGGTTGTTCTCCTCGCCGACGCTGATCTGGGAGGCGTGGAGGACGCCCTTGGCGCCGCCCTTGAAGCGGAGGAGGACGTTGCCGTCGTCGTCGAGCTTGCGGCCCTTCACGAAGGCGGTGATGTCGGCGGCAAGCTCGCTGATCTGGAGGCCGGTGATGTATTCCGCGAGGTTCTCGGCGTGGGTGCCGATGTCGCCGATGCAGCCGGCGGCGCCGGAGCGTTTCGGGTCGGTGCGCCACGCGGCCTGTTTCTGGCCCGACGCCTCGATGCGGGTGGCGAGCCAGCCCTGGGGATATTCGACGACGACCTTGCGGATCTTGCCCAGCTTGCCGCTGTGGACGAGGTGACGGGCCTCCTTCACCAGCGGGTAGCCGGTGTAGTTGTGGGTCAGGCCGTAGAGCTTGCCGGTCTTCTTGACGATCTTGGCCAGCTCCTTGGCTTCGGCGAGGTCGAAGGTGGCGGGCTTGTCGCTCAGCACATGGAAGCCGGCTTCGAGCGCGGCCTTGGCGGCGGGGAAATGGACGTGGTTCGGCGTGACGATGGAGACGAAGTCAATCCGGTCGCCCTTGGGCCGGGCGGCTTCCTTCTCGAACATCTCCTGGAAGCTGGCGTAGGCGCGGTCGGGCGCGAGGAAGAAGTCGGCGCCGGAGGCCTTGGACTTCTCGGCGTCGGAAGAGAAGGCGCCGGCGACGAGCTCGATCTGGCCGTCGATGTTCGCCGCGATGCGGTGGACCGCGCCGATGAACGCGCCGCGACCGCCGCCAACCATGCCGTATCGGATTTTTCTGCTCATAGGATCGTGTGTGGGAACGGAGAACCGTTGTTGTTTTGTGATTCCGCGGAAATTCCCGGGGCTTGTAGCCGAGGACGTGGTCCGGGGTCAACGGACGAGCCGCGTTGGCCCAGGGCTGACGCGGAAAAAGTGGCATCCAGGCCGAACAGGTAGGCGTGATTGATGCCTCGTTCCTGCACGGTGCCAGCGT
>CBFGQE010000816.1:0-1544 GCA_965650815.1 uncultured bacterium | reverse complement strand
GCCATCGAATGCTACCTCGGCGGACTCGTCCGCCGAGGAGAAGCGTTTCCGGTCGAGAAGCGGGCCAAGCGCAGCTTCGTGTTCCCGATGTCGGTGCGGTTGCCGAAACTCGCGTGATCCGGCTGCCGACGCTGCACGTCAAGAAACTCGTCCAAGCCCTGCTCAAGGCCGGTTTTGTCGAGGAAAGCCAGAGGGGAAGCCACCGGCTCTTTTTCAACCCAACCACCCGTCGCCAAACGGTGGTTCCGGATCATGGGGAAGACATCAAACGAGGTTTGATGAAGAAGATCCTGAAACAGGCCGGACTGGACGAAGACGATTTCCGCGACCTGCTGTAACAAAGAAGCCCGACCGATTGGTCGGGCTTCTTTGCGCTTCAAGGAGCGGAGAACTTGCCGTCCTGGGCCTTGAACTTGGGCTTGGAGCCGTAGAGCACGGTGTTGATCGAGGCGATGGGCTTCTTGGTGGTGAAGACGTAGCCGAGCTTCTGCACGGCGGCGTGGATCTCTTCCTTGGTCAGCGGCTTGGCTTTGACCGCCTGGAACACGGCCTCTCGGAGCGACAAGGCGTTGCGGGCCTGCTTCCGTTTGGCCGGAGCCTTGGGAGTTTTGGCCGGTTTTGCAGCGACAGCGGTCGGCTCGGTGGTCGAGCCCAGCGCGGTGTTGATCGCGGTCAAACGCTGGACGATGAGGGTGCGTTCCTTTTCCAGCTGTTGGCGGAGGCTGGCGTAGTCCTTGAGATAATCTTTCGGCATCGCCGGGAAGGTAGAAGCGTGGCGCAAAAGGAGTAAAGCGGCGAAAGGGCTGGGTTGAGCCGTGCGAACCGTGTCGCACAATATAGTTTGTGCGCCATGCAAACAGGGAAGTGTCAAGGTGGGGTTGACGACCTTCAGTGCGCGTGGTCTGGCGCGTCGCGGCGATGGTTCGCCTCGAACACGGCGCGGGCAAATCCACGTGGAGTCGCCGAACGGAGATCGGCCCGATCCGCCGTGGGCGGCAGACGGAGCATCCGGCTGCCTTCCGTGGGAAAGACCCGCTTCGGTTCCGGCATGACGAAGCCGTTGCCCGTCCAGAGGCAGGTCTTCTTGGTGTAGGCATCGCCGGGCGGGTCGAGATGGCCGCCGTAGTCGCAGGGATCGAAGGTGAAGTCCTGCTCGCGCCAATAGGTGGAGACCATGCTCACCGGGTTCTCGATCAGATACGGAGCCCCCGTCCATTCGGCCAAACGCACCGCAGCGTCGAACAGCTCCAGCGCCCCGATCAGATGGCCGAGGCCCTTGTCCCGAAACCAGCGCGCGCCGCTGACGGCGACGTGGGTGCAGGGCGGAAAGGCGAAGAGGATCGCGACCTCGGCGAAGGGCGGTAGCCACTCCCGCACGTCGGCCCCGATCTTCCGCACGTTCCCCTCCCCGGTCGTGCCCGGCGGATGCTGGAGATCGACGCAGTAGCAGGTGAACCCCGCATCGGCCCACGGCTCGACCATGATCCCCGTGCGGTCGAAGAGGCTGACCACGATCCGCCGCGTCATCGCGGCGACTCGTTCCC
>CBFGQE010000815.1:0-1545 GCA_965650815.1 uncultured bacterium | reverse complement strand
CGCTTCACGCCTTCCACGATGTCGCCGAGGCCCGCGCCGCCGAAGCTGACGCGCATCTGGTGGTGGGGCTTTTCGCGGGTCGGATCGTCGGCGTAGCAGAGTTCGCCGGGCACGTAGATCACGTCGCTATTCAACGCGGCCTGGAAGAAGGCGCTGGTGCGGCCGGCCTTGGTCCCGGGCGGCAGGCTCACCCAGTAGTTCAGCCCGCCGTGCGGTTCGGACCAATGGCAGTTCGCCGGCATGTGTTCCTGCAAAGCGGTGCCCATGACGGCGGCCTTGGTGCGGTAACGGTCGTGGAGGAGTTCCAGGTGCTTGTCGTAAACACCGGTGCCGAGCGCGCGGGCGAGGATCTGCTGGAGGAGATGCGCGGTGCCGAAGTCGTGGTTGCCCTTCAGCCGGAGGCAGAGGGTCAGGAGCGGTTCCGGCAGCGAGGCGAAGCCCACGCGCACGCCGGTGGCGAAGGGCTTGCTGAAGGTGCCCGCGTAGATCAGACGATCGGTCGCGCCGGGCTGGGTGAGGAGCGAGGGAACGTCGTCGCCGCTGAAGCGCAGTTCGCGGTAGGCGGCGTCTTCCAGCACGAAGATGGGATGACCGGCGGCGCGCTCATACTTCTTCACCAGCTTCATCGCGGCGGCCTTCTTCTCCAGCGTGGCGGTGATGGAGCTGGGGTTCTGGAAGTAGCTCACCAGGTAGAGCATCTTCACGCGCTTGATCTCGCCGGTGCGTTTCAGGCCTTCGAGCTTGGCTTCGAGCGCGGCGAGGTCGGGGCCTTCGTTGGTCAGCGGAATGCCCCGGCAATCGAGGCCGCGGCTCTGGGCGATGGCGAGGAAGACGAAGTAGGTGGGGTCTTCCACGAGCACGATGTCGCCGGCGTCGCACAGCGCCTCGCAGACGAGGTAGAGCGCCTGCTGGGAACCGTGCGTGAGGATCATCCGGCTGGGCGCGTAGGCTTCGGGCAAGGTCTTGGGAGACTTGCCGGTGTCCTGCCGATGGATGCGGCGGCTGGCGAGGTCGCGCAGGGTGTCGTCGCCCTGGGTGGTGCCGTATTGGAGCGCGGCCTTGGCCTTCTTGGGATCGCGGAAAATGTCCTCGATCAACGCGAGCGTCTCCGTGTCCGGGAGGGTTTCCTGGTCGGTGAAGCCGGCGGCGAGGGAGATGAGCTTGGGGTGGGTGAGGCGTAGGTCCATCAACCACGAGATGGGCGGGGCATCGGTGCGGCGGCCGATTTCGGACAGGTAACTGCTCTTCTTCATGAAGGCGTGAGCCTGACAAACGAACCGCCAAACGGGAAGGCCCCTTTGGCGGCGGCCGACATGGGCTCACGGAACGGCGACGGTGCCGAGCGACAGCCATCCCGAGCGGCGCGGTTCCGCCTCCACGTTGGCGAACCGGAGCGGCTTGCCGCCCTTGAGCGGATGGGCCACGCCGATGAACAGGCGGAATTCACCGGGGCCCGGCCGATCCAGCTTCAGGTTCGCGGAGGCGGAGCCGGTTTGGCCGGGCAGCAGTTGCTTGAGCGCGATGGGCAGCCGGGCCGTCGTTTCC
>CBFGQE010000814.1:0-1549 GCA_965650815.1 uncultured bacterium | reverse complement strand
GCTCGATCTGCAGGTCGCCATCGTCCACGAGGTCGCCGCCAAGGTGTTCGCCGAGAAGAAGACCAAGGTCGCCTACTCCGTCGGCACCATGATCGAGGTCCCGCGCGGCGCGCTCACCGCCGACGAGATCGCCCAGACCGCCGAGTTCTTCAGCTTCGGCACCAACGACCTCACGCAGACCTGCCTCGGCATGTCGCGCGACGACTCCGGCTCCTTCCTCGCCCCCTACCAGGAGACCGAGATCTTCAAGAAGAACCCGTTCGCCTCGGTCGACCAGACCGGCGTGGGCCAGCTCATGAAGATCGCGATCGAGAAGGGCTCCGCCACCCGCCCCGGCATCAAGCTCGGCATCTGCGGCGAGCACGGCGGCGACCCGGACTCGGTGAAGTTCTGCCACAAGATCGGCCTGACCTACGTGTCCTGCTCGCCCTACCGCGTGCCGGTGGCCCGCCTCGCCGCGGCGCAGGCCGCGATCGCGGAAGCGAAGAAGTAACCGCCAGCAATCTCGCTCTCGAAGCCCCGGTCCTCTCGGACCGGGGCTTTTTGTTTTCCGGGACTACTTCTTCTTTGCGTAGGACAGGTGCGTGGCCACGCACTGCCAGCGGCCGTCGCGGCGCACCCACGTGTCGGTGCAACGCAGCACCTTGTTCGCATCCGCGCCCTTGTAGGTGGCCTCCTCGGTCTGCAACGCCGTGGCCACGGCCATGTCGCCATAGACGCGCACCTTCACGTCCTCCATCTTGAACACCGTCGCCTGATAGGCGGCGGACTTCACGTCGGCGATGTCCTCGGCCTTGGTGAAGGTCTCGCCGTCGGCGGTGGTGCAGATCCACTCCTCGGCCTCAAGCCGGTCGAGCGTCGCGATATCACGATCCACGTAGGCCTTGGCCCACGCGTGCTCGAGCTTCATCAGCTCTTGCTCTGCAACCGCAGGGTCCACCGGGCCGCTGTCGCGATTGAGGAAGCTCATCGCCTGCACCAGCCACTTGCCGTCTGTGCGCACCAACGTGGCGGTCCACGGCCCACCGCCTTTCATCTCGACCCCGGCGGGCGTGAAAAAGGTCTCGGCATAGCGACCGTTTGCCACCGCAAACCCGGCCTTCGCGACCACGGATTCCGTAGTGATGCCGAACGACGTGGTCTTCATCTTGGCGTGGAAGTCCGTCATCATCTTCTCGGCCCCGACGCGGTCCATCGGTGCGGATTTCCAGAGGTCCCACATGGTGTAGTCCGACGTCCACAGCCCTGTGACCCTGGTCCGATCCTGGTTCCAACCGGACTGCGCCTCCGCCCAGGCGTTGAACACGTCGACCACCGCCTGCTGCTCCTTGGTCCAACTCTCCGCCGCACCAGCGACTGGCGCCGGCGGTTCGTTGGCCCAGGCCAGCGCGAGCACGAGCCATTTTCCATCCCTCTGAATCAACGACGCGGTCCACGGCCCTCCCGCGTCGGTGGAGATGCCCGCGGCATCCCTCATGGTCTGGGTGTAGTGGCCATGGGCGATGGCCGTCGTCCCCTCGATGTGGATGATGTCCGGCTGGATGACGCA
>CBFGQE010000813.1:0-1552 GCA_965650815.1 uncultured bacterium | reverse complement strand
ACCACCGGCTCCCGCCGTGCCAGCCGTGGCGGAGTTGCCGCTGAAGGAAACGAGGTTCGCAGTGATGGAGCTTTCGGCGAAGATGGCCCCGCCCCAAGCCGCCGCGCCATTGCCGCCATTGCCGCCCGATTGACCGAAGCTGCCGCTGCGGCCTTGGGCTCCGTTGCCGCCCTTGCCGCCGGTGGCTGAATTGCCGCTGAAGGAAACGTTGGTCAAAATGATCGGTCCGCTGCTGTAGATCGCACCGCCCCGAGCTTCAGCGCCGGATGAAGCGTGCTCTCCTGCGGCGAAGCCGTTGGTGCCGTCGCGGCCGATGGCTTGGTTGCCCGAGACGACAAGACTGCGCAGGAGCAGGGTGCCGCCATCGTTCCAAATCGCCCCCCCGAACGGCGCGCGACCATTGCGCAGCGACGTGGCAATAACGGTGAACTGCACGCCGTTGGTCACGTAGAAGAGGCGATTGGTGGCCGTGGCGTTGAGGATCAAGGATGCGACCCCACGAGCGTCGATGATGGTGTCGCGGAGGACCAGCACCTGGTTCGTCAGGTTGATCGTGCCGGAGGAAGCAAAGGTGACGGTGCCGCCTTGGGCCACGGCGGCTTCGAAGGCGGCCTGGGTCAGATTGCTGACCACGGCGGCGCTCCCCGGCAGCAGCAGGCCGAGCAGGATAAGAACGGAAAGAACCAAGCGTCGAAACACGGGCACAGACTCAGCCCGAAACCACCGGGCAAGCCAACGAAGAAGTTGCCACGGAAGAAACCAGCCCCGGCTCCCACAGGAGCCGGGGAAATACGCGCGACCTCGGCGCGGATCCATGTCCGCATCGGCGAGGATGGCGGACCACGACGGATGCATGCCCTTCTGCCAACACCGGTCATCGTGAAAGGATGCATCCGATCCGCTTTCGCCTGCCGCAGGATCGGATTGGCAGAGCCCTGGAATCATGTTTGAACGACGCGATGAACAAACTGGCGTTACAGCTCGAACGGTTCCTCCTTCGCAAACCGATTCTCGGACAAGGGGTCTATGTCGCCCGGGGCGCAGTGGTGCTCGGCGACGTGACCTTGGGCGACCATTCCAGCGTCTGGTATAACGCCGTGCTCCGTGGCGACATCAACCGCATCGTCGTGGGCCACCATTCCAACATTCAGGACAACGCCGTGCTGCATCTCGCGGACGACTTCGGCTGTCTCGTGGGGAATTACGTGACCATCGGTCACAGCGCCGTGGTCCACGCCTGCACGGTCGGTGACGAATGCCTCGTGGGCATGGGCGCGGTCATCCTCGACGGCGCGGAGATCGGCGAGCAGTGCATAATCGGCGCGCGCACGCTGGTGACGCAGGGGATGAAGGTGCCGCCGAGGTCGATGGTGCTGGGTTCGCCCGGCAAGATCGTCCGGCAGCTGACCGCCGAGGAACGCGCCGGGTTGAAGCACTGGGCGGACAAATACGTGGTCAATGCGGCCTTTTGCTTGGCTCGAGGCATCGGCTTGGCACCGGAGTTTTCTTGGAAAGATTAGATCTCCGCCCATCCTTCTGAGCGGAGCCTTGG
>CBFGQE010000812.1:0-1554 GCA_965650815.1 uncultured bacterium | reverse complement strand
GAGGCCTTCGAACTGCCGGACTCCCTCCAGGGAACCTATCTGGAATACTGGTGGCTGGGGCACTACGGCGGCGAGGGCACGCCATCGGCCAACCTGATCCTCCGCAGCCTGCTCGGCCCGATCGGCTTCTCCAAACACCTCGTTCCTCTGTCCATGGCCTTCCTCGGGATCTGTGCCTGGGTGCTTTTCCGGAGCCAGAAGATGCTGCCGGGCGCCGCGATCGTCGCGGCCCTGGCCATGACGCTGAACTCGAACCTGTTCTCCAACGCCTGTTGGGGACTCGGCACCCGTGCGATGACCGTGGGGTTCTTCTTCCTCGCCATTGCCGCGCTGAGCGACTGGTCGGGCAAACGCGGCTGGCTCCGCGTGGTCCTCGGCGGCTTCGCCACCGGCATGGCCGTGATGGAGGGCGCGGACAACGGCGTCTTCCTCAGCCTGTATGTCGCCGCGTTTGTGGTCTTCAAGGCGCTGACCGAAGGTGGAACCAAGGTCGGAGCCCTGGTCGGCGGAGCCAGCCGCTTGGCCGTGGTGGTCGTCTGCGCGGTGGCCATCGCGATGCAGTCGATGATCACCCTGTTCAGCGTGGCGGTGAAACCGAAGCTGGACACCACCGGCCCGGTCCGCAGCGAGGCTGAAAAGTGGGAAGAAGCCACCAACTGGAGCCTGCCGCCCATCGAAACCCTTCGTGTGATCATTCCTGGCCTCTACGGCTACCGTTTGGATTCTCCCGACGGCGGTCAGTATCGCGGCGAAGTCGGCCGCACCTTGGGCTGGGAACAACATCTCCAAGGCCTGCCTCGACACTCGGGCGCGGGCGAATACGCGGGCGTCTTTGTTGTTCTGATGGCCGCATTCGCCACGGTCGTTTCGTTCCGCCGCAAGAATCCGATCTTCAGCCGGAGCGAGTCGCTGATGGTCCGCTTCTGGGCGGGAGCGGCGCTGGTCTCGGTTCTATTGGCCTGGGGCCGCTACGCGCCGTTCTACCAGCTCATCTATCACCTGCCATATTTCAACACGATCCGCCTTCCGATCAAACTGATGCACCCGTTCCACGCCTGCCTCGGCATCCTCTGCGCCTACGGCCTCACGGCGTTGGCCCGGAGTTACATGGCGGCCCCGGTCGCCTCGGCTTCGGGAGTGATGGAGCGCTTCAAGGAATGGCTCAGGACCGCCACGACGCAGGACCGTTGGATCGTCCGGTCCGTCATCGGTGGCGCGGTGGTCTTTGCGCTGGGTTGGGTGCTCTTCAGCCAAGCGGCCTTCAACTCCGTGAAGAGCGACAAGACCCTCGAAATCGCCTCCGCTATGGTCGGCCAAGGCGCAGAGCCGGCCCGCGCCCGCTCCGAGGCTCCCGCCTACGTGAACGGCAACGCTTCGCTGAAAGAAGACATTCAGCAGACAGCCAATTTTGCGATCCGCGAGGTGGCGATTGCCACGGTCGTCTTTGCGGCGAGCGGTGCCTTGCTGCTGTTCGGGCTGAGTGGCTGGTGTGGCGGAGCGCGGCAGAAGTGGTTTTGGATCGCGGCCGGATCACTGGTGGTCCTCGATCTGGCC
>CBFGQE010000811.1:0-1554 GCA_965650815.1 uncultured bacterium | reverse complement strand
GCGGCGGCCACGGAAGTGCTCGACGCCGCGCCGGAGGAACGGGTCTTCGTCGCGAAGCCCGGTTGGTTCACCTCGGAACGCGGCGCGGCCAAGAAGATCATCGCGCACCACGCCTTCCGCGCCTTTCGTCGGCCGGTCGAGGACACCGAGATCGCGCGCTATCTCGGCCTCTACGATGGCGCCAAGAAGCGCGGCGAATCCCATGCGGATGCCGTGCGACTCGCGTTGAAGGGGCTCTTGGTTTCGCCGAACTTCCTCTTCCGCTCCGTCGAGGATCGCGGCACGGACCAGCCCTTCGCGCTGAACGACTGGGAACTGGCTAGCCAGTTGTCCTACTTCCTCTGGTCGAGCATGCCGGACGAGGAACTCTTCAAGGTGGCCGCGAGCGGCAAACTGTCCCGGCCCGAGGAACTGCGGAAACAAGTCCGCCGCATGATCGCCGATCCGAAGTCCTCGGCCTTGGCTGAGAACTTCACTTTGCAATGGCTCGGCGTGAAAAACTTCCGCAACAGCGCCCCGCCCGACGGACGACGTTTCCCCGAGTTCACCCCCGCGTTGACCGAGGCCATGCTGCGCGAGCCGGTGGAGTTCTTCCACGCTCTGCTGCGCGACGACGCGAGCTTGTTGCAGTTGCTCGACGCCACTCACACCTACGCCAACGAGGACTTGGCCAAGATCTACGGCCTCGAAGGCGTCACCGGTCCGGAGCTGCGGCGCGTGGCTTTGCCCGACCGCACGCGCGGCGGCGTGTTGACGATGGCCGTCACGCTCACGCACACGTCGTATCCGCTGCGGACCAGCCCGGTGCTGCGCGGCAAATGGGTGCTGGAAGAAATCCTCGGCACGCCGCCGCCACCACCGCCGCCGTTGGTCCAGAGCCTGCCGCGCGACGACAAACCGGTGGACGGACTGACGCTGCGGCAACGCCTGGAGAAACATCGTTCCGACCCCAATTGCACCTCGTGCCACAGCAAGCTCGACCCGCTGGGCTTCGGGCTGGAGCAATTCGACGCCATCGGCCGTTGGCGCACCTCCATCTCGGACCAACCGGTGGACGCTTCGGGGGAGTTGCCCGGCGGCAAGAAGTTCGACGGCGTGGTCGGGCTGAAGGGAATTCTCCTGGAGAAGCGCGAGCAGTTCGTCCGCAACCTGACCGAGCGGATGCTGGCGTATTCGCTGGGGCGCGGGCTGGAGTATTACGACGCGCCGACCTTGAAGCGTGTCACCGAGGCGGTCGCGGCCGACGACTATTCCGCCGCCACGCTCGTCACCGAGATCGCCCTGAGCTACCCTTTCCAACACCGCAAAGCCGAGCCCAAGGCCGTCGCTGTCGTTTCCACCCCGAGCCCCGCCCAACCATGAACACTCCCCAGCTCTCCCGTCGGACCATGCTCAAAGGCGTCGGTGCCATGATGGCGTTGCCGTGGCTGGAATCGCTCCGGGCGTTCGGCGCAACCGGTCCAGCCACCGGCGCGCCGCCCGTCCGCATGGCCGTGCTCTACATGGCCAACGGCGTGAATCCGCACCATTGGACGCCCAAGGGTGCCGGCGCGG
>CBFGQE010000810.1:0-1556 GCA_965650815.1 uncultured bacterium | reverse complement strand
TATCTCGCCTTCTTCCCCAACGACTGCCTGAAGGGCCTGCGCCTCGGCGTCTATCAGCACTCTGCCGTGGGCCGCGATGTCATCGCCCGGGTGTTGGCCGGGCTGGGTGCGGAGGTCACGCCACTGGGCCGCTCGGACACGTTCATTCCCGTCGATACCGAAGCCATCCGGCCCGAGGACGTGGAACTGGCGCGCGTTTGGGCCCAGGAACACGGCTTCGACGCCATCGCGTCGGCCGACGGCGACAGCGACCGGCCGTTGATCAGCGACGAGCACGGGAAGTGGATTCGCGGCGACGTCGCGGGCGTGCTCTGCGCGAAGTATCTGGGCGCGGACTCGGTCAGCACGCCGGTGAGCTGCAACAGCGCGGTGGATCTCAGCGGTTGGTTCGCGGAAGTGAAGCGGACCAAGATCGGCTCGCCGTTCGTGGTGTCGTCGATGCTCGACGCGGCCCGGCGCGGCCTGAAGTGCGTGGTCGGCTACGAGGCCAATGGCGGCTTCCTCCTGAATTCCCCCGTGTCGCGGGACGGCCGCACGCTGGCGGCTTTGCCTACGCGCGACGCCTTGATCCTCATCATCAGCCTGCTGCTGTTGGCGCGGCGCGAGGGGAAGACCTTGTCGCAGCTCGTGGCTACCTTGCCGCCGCGCTACACGGCCAGCGGTTTGCTGAAGAACTGTCCGGTGGAGAAGAGCCAGGCGATCCTCGCGCGCTTCGGCACCGGCGATGAAGCGAAGGACCAGGCGGCCTTGGTCGCGGCCTTCGGCGGCGTGGTCGGAGCGAACGCGGTGACGGCGATCAACCGCACCGACGGTGTGCGCGTGACGTTCGCCAACGGCGAGATCGTCCACCTGCGGCCCTCGGGCAACGCGCCGGAGTTCCGCTGCTACACCGAGGCGTCTTCCGAGGAGCGGGTGAACGCCTTGAACGACGCGTGCATGGGTGTGATTGCTGGGTTGGCAGCGTAGCCGCCGAGGTTACGAGGCGGAGGTGAGGAGAGGGGTATTCCGCCTCCTTACGTCGGCGGCTACACGTCGCGGCTCAATCACTTCACCAACACCGCTTCCACCCGGGGTTTCCACAGTTCGTAGCCCTTGCGGTTCATGTGGAGCTTGTCCGCCACGAAGATGTCGGGCTTGGGCAGTCCGTCGGGTCCGAGCATGTCGGGGACGACGTTGAGGAACACGCCGAGGGGATCTTCGGCCAACACGGCGGCGATGGCGGCGTTGGCTTGGATCACGCGGTCGCGCTGGGACCAGCGGGCTGGATTCAAGGCGATGGAGATGTAGGCCAATCGGGTCTCGGGCAGCTCGGTTCGGACCCGGGCGTGGAAGGCCTTGAAATCGGCGACCACCTGCTCGACGGACTTGCCGCTGTTGAGGTCGTTCCCGCCGCAGTAGATGACAATCTGCTTGGGCTGGTATTGGCCGATGAGCCGGTCGAAGAACTGGTTCACATCGCTCAGTTCCGAGCCGCCGAAGCCGCGGTTGATCACCGGATAGCCGGCGAAATCCGTGGCGAGGTCCTTCCACAACCGAATCGACGAGCTGCCGGTGAA
>CBFGQE010000809.1:0-1563 GCA_965650815.1 uncultured bacterium | reverse complement strand
GACGGCGTCAATATGCGGGGCATCCTGGCCGGAGGCTCCGTCACCAACCACGGGCGGCTGGTCTATAACCGGCCCGACGACGTGACCGTGGCCAACGCGATCCACGGCTCGGGCTCGGTGGTCCAGAGCGGCTCGGCCGTGCTCACGCTGTCGGGCGCGAACACCTTCTCCGGCGGCCTCGTGGTCAGCAACGGCACGGCGGCGGTGAATCTAGCCGGGGCGCTCGGCACGGGCCCGTTGACCCTGAGCGGCGGCACCTTCGCGCCCGGCGGCATCACCGTGACCAACGCGTTCGTGCTCCGGGCCGACACCACGATCAACGTGGCCGGCGGCGAGCCGCAGTTCGTCGGAAATTCCGTCTCCGGCACCGGCGGCACCTTGACCCTGAGCGGCTCGCAGATGCGCTTTTCCGGGGCCGGATTCGACTTCTCCCGCCCGATCGTCAACGAGCTGACGCTGCGCTCCTACAACAACACGGGCGTGCAGACCTTCAGCGGCGTGATCTCGGGTTCCGGCGCTTACCAACGGCGCTGGTCCGACAGCACCGTGGGCAACAACGGCGCGACCGTCTTCAGCGGGGCCAACACCTACTCCGGCGGCACCATGCTGCGCGAAGGCGGCATCGGCTTCGGCATCAGCTCCGTTTCCAGCACGCCCGGCACGGTCGATTCCGGCCCCATCGGCACCGGCCCCCTCAACCAGGACACGGCCACCTACACCGCCGTCTTCGCCGTGGGCGGCGCGCGCACGCTGCACAACGCGGTGGTGCTCAACCCGGCCGGACAGGCTTTCATCATTACTGGAGACCAGGATATCACCTTCGCCGGGACCATCGACCTGGGGGCGGCGTCCAAGGAGATCCGCGTGGAGAACACCGCCAAGACGATCTTCACCGGCGACGTTTCCAACGGACCGCTCGTCAAGGGCGGCCCGGGAATCCTCCTCATCCACGGCAACAATTCGGCCACGATGAACACCGTCACCGCCGGCACGCTCGGCGGCACCGGCACCTTCACCGGCGGCGTCACGGTCCAATCCGGCGGCGCTCTGGCTCCCGGAGTCTCGATTGGCACGCTGACCGTGCAGGGCGCGGTCGTCCTCGAAGCGGGCAGCACCACGCGCGTCGAGATCGACAAAGCGAACGGCACCCGCGACCAGCTCGTCGGCGCGACCTCCATCGCCTACGGTGGCACGCTCGAAGTCTCGAACCTCGGCGGCACCTTGGCGGCCGGAGACGCCTTCAAGCTCTTCGCCGCCACCAGCTACTCCGGCGCGTTCGCCGCGATCAGCCCGGTGGTTCCCGGAGCCGGATTGGAGTGGGACACGGCGACGTTGGCCGCCGACGGCACGCTTCGCATCAAGGCGGGCGGCGCGGTCTCCACGCCCGGCATCGCCTCGGTCGTCCGCGAGGGCGGCAACCTGGTCTTCAACGGCACCAACGGCACGCCC
Source organism: uncultured bacterium (assembly GCA_965650815.1). GTDB lineage: Bacteria > Verrucomicrobiota > Verrucomicrobiia > Limisphaerales > CANJSG01 > CANJSG01. Next base: position 114 of record CBFGQE010000809.1, on the reverse strand, counting down.
GGCGGCGCCTTCACCGTGCTGACCTCGACCGACGTCGCCGCACCGGTGGCGAACTGGACCGTGGGCGCGAGCGGCACCTTCGGCGGCTCCGGCCAGTTCAGCGTGACCAACGCC
>CBFGQE010000808.1:0-1568 GCA_965650815.1 uncultured bacterium | reverse complement strand
GCCGAGCCGCCCGCCGGTTGGACCCCCGTCATGGCTCCGGTCCCGGAAGACGCTCCTCCGTGGCCGACCGACACAACCGCCACTCCTCCGGCACGCACTCCACCCACGCGGCCCACGCCGTCCGCTCCATCGGCCCCGCCCGCACCGGTGTTGACCAAGGAGGACTTCAAAAACGATCCGTTGATCCAGAAAGCCCTGGAAGTCTTCAAGGGAGAGATCGTGGGCATCCAAGCCAGTTAAATCCGCATACCAGCCCCGAGCCTTTCGCCACCTTTCTTTCATGCAGATCAAATCCGCCACCTTCGAGCTGAGCGCCCCGGACCTGGCCTCTTGCCCGCCTCCGACCGTGCCCGAGTTTGCCTTCATCGGCCGGTCCAACGTGGGCAAGTCGTCGCTGCTGAACATGCTCACGGGGAAGAAGGACTTGGCCAAGGTGTCCGCCACGCCGGGCCACACGAAGACGATCAACTTCTTCGCGATCAACCAGGAATGGCGTCTCGTGGATCTGCCCGGCTACGGCTACGCGGAAGTCGCGCGAAAGGACAAGGCCCGCTTCAACCACGCGGTGGAGGAATACCTGGCCAACCGTCCCAGCCTCGCGGGCGTCTTCGTGCTGATCGATTCCAAGCTGCCGCCGCAGAAGATCGATCTGGAGTTCGTGGAATGGCTCGGAAGCATCTCCGCGCCGATCGTGCTGGTCTTCACCAAGGTGGACCGGATCACGCCCACCAAGCTCAAGACCAACATGGAGGCGTTCCAACAGAAGATCGCGGAATACTTCGAGGAACAGCCCGCGACCTTTACCTGTTCGTCCATGAACCGGCTGGGACGTCAGGAGCTGCTGGGAGCGATCGAAGCGGTGCTCAACGAGGGCTGAAGCCGCTCATTGTCCCGTGGGATTGATCGAGGTGGGAGGCAGGGGCGGAAAATTGGCGGGCTGGGTCATGCGGGCGGCCTCGACCATGATCTCCGATTCCACGGCGCTCAGAGGAGCTGCCGCTGCGGAATTGTTCCTCGGATTGGCGATGGGCGAAGGATTCGCCACCGCGCTGGCTCCGCCGCCGGTAGTGCGAAGCGTCCGCTGGGGCATTCCGCCTTGGCTGTTGAAGGTGGGAACCTGCGGAATGGACGGAGCCACGCCGCCGCCCATCCGGTTGCCCCCGGTCGGATTGGCGATGGGGCTGTTGTTCATGTTCACACCCGGAATGGCCGCCGTCGGCCTGACTCCGGGCCGGGGAGCATTGGGCACTCCGGGAATCGGACGCGCGCCGGGCACGACCGGTGCCGACGCTGCGGTCTCCATCCCGAGATTTAGATCCTTGCCGCGATAGGCGACCTTCACCTTCTGGGCCTGCTCGTCGATGGACAGCACTTCAACCCCCTCCGACTTCACTCCGGGAGCCAGCGAGAGGTAAGTCGATGTGCCGCCCGGCTCCAAGGAATCGATCACCAGCCAAGCACTGACGTTGGGGCCATCCCAAGAAAGCCCGGTGAAACGGAGGTTGGTCTTCTCTTCAACCTGCGGCGGCGCATTCGTGGGTGGCGGAGGCGGCGGGTTGAGCCGAAAC
>CBFGQE010000807.1:0-1575 GCA_965650815.1 uncultured bacterium | reverse complement strand
TGACTTTCGGCGTGCCCGCCGTGCTGCATCCGCTGCCGGAGAATGCCGACGGTTCACGCCTCACCTTGGCGCGTTGGCTGGTGGATCGCCGCAGTCCGACCACCGCGCGCGTCTTCGTGAACCGCGTCTGGCAGGCGTATTTCGGACAGGGCCTTGTCAGCACGCCCGAGGACTTGGGCGTGCAATCCCCCGCTCCGTCGCATCCCGAGCTGCTCGATTGGCTCGCGTTGGAGTTCATGGACCACGGCTGGAGCGTGAAGCATCTCCATCGGCTGATCGTGAACTCCGCGACCTATCGCCAGTCGTCCAAGGTCGCGCCCGATCTACTGGAGCGCGATCCGGCCAATCAACTTCTCGCCCGCGCCTCGCGCTTCCGGGTGGAGGGCGAGATCGTCCGCGACATCGCCTTGGCCGCGAGCGGGCTCCTTTCGCCCAAGCTCGGCGGGCCGCCCGTTTATCCGCCCATCGCCGAGTTCCTGAACCAACCACCCGCCAGCTACGGGCCGTTCCCGTGGCACGAATCGGTCGGTGAGGAACGCTACCGGCGCGGCGTCTATGTCTTCCGCCGCCGCAATCTGCTGCATCCCGCGATGTTCGCCTTCGACACACCCACCGGCGACTTCTCCTGCGTGCGTCGCAGCCGCTCCAACACACCGCTCCAGGCCCTGACCACCTTGAACGAACCGATCTTCAACGAAGCCGCCCGCGCCTTCGCCCTGAAGACGCTCCGCGAAGGCGGCCCCACCGACGAGTCGCGCATCGCCTACGCCTTCCGCCGTGTCACCGCGCGTCCGCCGACCAAACCCGAGCAGGCCGATCTGAAGTCCTTCCTCGTTCGGCAACAACAACGCCTCGCCGATGGCTGGCTGGATCTTCGCCAAGTCTCCGGACTCGCCGCCGGCCAATCCCCCGACCTGCCGCCCAACACCACGCCCAACCAACTCGCCGCCTACACGGCCCTCGCTCGGGTGCTGCTGAACTTGGATGAGACGCTCACGAGGGAATGACGAAGAGGCGAAAACTTCTTAACCACAGATGGACACAGATAAACACAGATCAGAACTGAGGGAGCGACGCTCTCCGGACGTGGCGAACGTCTCTTCCAACATCTGTGTCCATCTGTGGTTTTCCTTTCCCCTGATTCTCTCGGTCCTTGGCCTTTGAACCTCGTCATTTTCACAACGTGAACTGCCAATCCCATCTCCACCTCGGCCGCGATCCCCGGCTCGTCACCCGGCGTTGGTTCTTCCAGCAGTGCGGCGTGGGGCTCGGCGCCATCGCCTTGAACACGCTGTTTCGCCAGGACGGTTTAGCTGCCTTGGCGGGCGTTGATCCGATGGCGGCGAAAGCACCGCACCATGCGGCCAAGGCCAAACGTGTCATCTTCCTCTTCATGGGCGGCGGCCCCAGCCATCTGGAGCTTTTCGACAACAAGTCCGAACTGGCCAAGTGGGACGGCAAGCTGCCGCCGGCCGAGCTGCTCAAGGGCTACCGCGCCGCCTTCATCGACCCGAACTCCAAGCTGCTCGGACCCAAGTTCAAGTTCGCCAAACACGGCCAGTCCGGCGCGGAGGT
>CBFGQE010000806.1:0-1576 GCA_965650815.1 uncultured bacterium | reverse complement strand
CCCGCCGCCTACTACCGCGACATGTCGCGCCAGGTCTGGGATGAGGCGCGGCACGCTTTGATGGGTGAGGTCGGCTTCGTCTCGCAGGGCATCGACTGGCGGCTGGCGCGCATCACCTGGAACTGGTCCTACCGGCTGAACACCGAGTGTTCCCCCATCGAGCGCCACGCCGTGCTCTACTTCATCGAACAGGGTCTGATGGGCCGGAACGGCAAACGCTACGAGATGGAGGTCGGCGACGAGTCGGGCGATCCCTTGGCCGCTCTCTTCCAAGACTACGACTGGGCCGACGAAGTGCTCCACGCCCGCATCGGCCGCGACTGGTATGTCTCCGCCATCGGCGACTCCACGAAGGCCATCGCCTATGGCGACGAATGCTGGTCCAAGATCACCGGCAACTGGCGAGCGGTCCTCGAAGACGGCCTGACCCGTCACGAGAACTGGTGGCCCGAACTCTACCGCGCCGCCTGCCGGAGCTGGGGCGTGGAACCCGATCCCAAAGTCCTCGCTTACAACCAGAGCTACGAAGGCAAACGCGCCGACCTGAAGGCCGTTTCGTTCTCCGGCTGATCCCTCGTCCCGCGATGAAGCTGAAACTCATCCGCCATCTCTGGGGCGTGACCGGTTCGTGGGAAGAAACGTTTCCCCGGTTCGCCGAGCTGGGCTTCACCGGCATCGAAGCGCCGTTGCCCGCCCAAGCCGACGAGCGCCGTTTCCGGAAGCTCCTCGACCAGCACGGCTTCGCCTACATCCCGCAGATCTTCTCCGCCGGAGCCGACGCGGCAGAACACGCCCGTTCCTTCACCGAACAGCTCCGCGCCGCAGCCGACTGGGCTCCGCTCCTGGTCAACGCCCATAGCGGCCTCGACGCCTGGGACGACGTGGAATCTTGCCGTTATTTCGAGGCAGCCTTGGAGGCCGAGTTGGCGAGTGGCACGCCCGTCGCCCATGAAACCCATCGGGGCCGCATCCTCTTCAATCCCTGGGTCACGGTGCGGATGCTCGACCGCTTCCCGGACCTCCGCCTCTGCTGCGACTTCAGCCATTGGGTCTGTGTGGCCGAGCGGTTGCTCGACGACCAGATGGAAGCCATCGCCAAGGCGGCGGAACACTGCATCCATCTCCACGCCCGTGTGGGCCACGAACAAGGTCCGCAAGTGTCCGACCCGCGCGCGCCAGAATACGCCCCGCACCTCGCGGCCCACGAACGCTGGTGGCGGACCGTCTGGACCGCCCAGCTCCGGCGCGGCGACAAGGCCACGACGCTGACGCCCGAGTTTGGCCCGCCGGGCTATCTCCAAACCCTGCCCCACACCCGGATGCCCGTGGCCAACCTGTGGGAGACCTGCCATTGGCAAGCCGCCCGGCAGGCCGACCAGTTCTCGGCCTGGAAAAAGGCGCTCTGACCCTGGCCGAGCCCAACCAGCGGAGCCCGACAAAACAGTTGCCTCCGGACCAGAAGATGGAGCAGCTTTTCCACCCCTCGGCGGAGAGATGGCTGAGTGGTTTAAGGCACACGCCTGGAAAGCGTGCGTAGGTAACACTACCGGGGGTTCGAATCCCCCTCTCTCCGCCA
>CBFGQE010000805.1:0-1576 GCA_965650815.1 uncultured bacterium | reverse complement strand
AGCACTGGGAAGCCGCGCTGGCGCTGGAGGACGACGCGAAGGCGCCGAACGGCTTTTCCTATCCGGCGGTGATCCAGACTTCCGACGGCTTGGTCCACATCAGCTACACGTGGCAGCGCGAGCGGATCAAACACGTGGTGCTGGACCCGGCGAAGCTGGTGCTGCGCCCGATCGAGAGCGGCGTCTGGCCGAAGTGACGGGCACCATGGGAACGCGGCGACTTCTCGGACGGTGCCTCTGGCTGGTCGCGGCATTCTGCGGCGCGGCGCACGCGGCCGTGGTGGAGCCGGTGCCACTGGGCGCGGCGCGCTGGACGGAGGGGTTCTGGGCGGAGCGCGCGAAGTTGAACCGCGAGACGACGGTTCCGGCGATGTGGCGGCTGATGGAGGGGACGAATCGCACGCATTACCTGGAGAACTTCCGCATCGCGGCTGGGTTGAAGGCCGGTCGTTATCGCGGCGCGCCGTTCAATGACGGCGACTTCTACAAGTGGCTCGAAGGAGCCTGCATCGTTTGGAGCGAGACGCGCGATGCGGAGCTGGAAGGTTGGATTCGGGAAGCCGTTTCCACCATCGCCTCGGCCCAGCGGCCGGACGGGTATCTGCACACGCCGGTGCTGGTGAAGGCGCGGTTGGGCGACACGAACGCCGTGCCGTTCCAGGACCGGCACAACTTCGAGATGTATAACCTCGGACACCTGATGACGGCGGCGTGCGTTCATCTTCAGACCACAGGTTCGGACGAGCTGCTGCGAGTCGCGGTGCGGGCGGCGGATTTCCTGGAGGCGACGCTCAAGGCGGGTCCGCCGGAGGTGGCGCGAAGTTCGGTTTGTCCGTCGCATCTGATGGGGCTGGTCGATCTGCATCGCGAGACAAGAGAAGCGCGTTACTTGGAGCTGGCGCGGCGGTTCTTCGCGCTGCGGGCGGAGATCTCCGACGGCGGGGACGACAACCAGGACCGCATTCCGTTGTCCGAACAAACCGAAGCGGTGGGCCATGCGGTGCGCGCCAACTATCTCTACGCGGGCGCGGCGGACCTGTTTCTCGCCACGGGCGACCGGAGCTTCTGGCAACCGTTGGAACCGATCTGGACCAACCTCGTCGCGACGAAGCTCCACGTGACCGGCGGTTGCGGCGCGCTGCACGACGGCGCTTCGCCCTACGGTTCCTCCCGGCAAAACACGATCACCCGCACGCACCAGGCCTACGGCCGGAACTACGAGCTGCCGAACACGACGGCCCACAACGAAACCTGCGCCGCCATCGGCAACGTGCTGTGGAACTGGCGCATGTTCCGCGCGACGGGCGAGGCGCGCTTCGTCGATGTGCTGGAGACCTCGCTCTACAACGGCGTGCTTTCCGGCGTGGGGCTCGACGGGACGAATTTCTTCTACACGAATCCGCTGCGGGTGACGGACCCGATGCCCCAGCCGTTGCGTTGGTCGCGGGCGCGCGTGCCTTTCGTCAGCTCGTTCTGCTGTCCGCCCAACTTGGTCCGCCTCATCGCCGCGTCGCCGACCTACGCCTACGGCGTTTCGTCGAACGCGGTCTGGGTCACGCTGTATGGCGGGGGCGAA
>CBFGQE010000804.1:0-1579 GCA_965650815.1 uncultured bacterium | reverse complement strand
ACCAACGCACGGACGCGCCCAACGGCTCGATGGCCATCGGCGTCACGCCGCCGTCTTTGGAGATCCTCAAGCCGCTCGGTTTGGACACGGTTTTGCGCGACGCGGGTGTGCCGGTCCGCCATGCAGAGGTGCATGAGCGGCGCACCCGATTGGGCCGACTCGACTTCGCCGACATTCCGTCCGCCTACCCGTTCTTCCTCTCCGTCCCGCAGCTCCGCACGATGGAGATCTTGCGCGACAACTTGGCGAAGTTCCCCTCGGTGAAGCTCTGGGAAGGCGTGCGCTGCTCCGGTCTTGCGCAGAACAACTTCGGCGTGCGACTCGCGTGCCGCAGCGTGGCGCAACGGCTGGACTTCTCCCTCACGGCGAAGTTCGTCGTGGGCTGCGACGGACATCGCAGCCCGGTGCGGCAGGCGACGGGGCTGGGCGTGCGCCAGAAGATCTATCCCCAGCGCTTTGTCATGGCCGACTTCCGCGACCACTCCGGTCTGGGCGACGAAGCCCGGTTGTTCTTCGGGCCCGACGCCTCGGTCGAATCCTTCCCGCTGCCCGACGGTTGGCGGCGTTGGATTCTCCAGCTCGACGGCGGCCTCGCCGAAGCCCCGGTGGAACATCTCGTCCGACGCGTGAAGGCGCTGACGGGCCACGATCTTTCGGCCGAACCCGCGCGCTTCGTCAGTCCATTCGGAGCGAAGCGCATGGTCGTTGAGCGCTACTTCCGCAATCGCGTCGTGCTCGCCGGGGACGCGGCGCATGTCATGAGCTCGATCGGCGGCCAAGGGATGAATACCGGCTTCGCCGACGCCGAGGCTCTGGCCGAGATCCTGCCCGATCTGCTGCTCCAGCCGGAAAAGAGATCGGCACGCTTCGACGCCTACGACCGCGTGCGTCGAGCCGCCTTCGAGGTGGCGGCCGACCGTGCGGAACGCGGCATGTGGCTCGGCACATTGCGCGGAAGGTTCGCCTCGTTCTTCCGTCGTCTCGTGATTCGGCGGGTGTTCTTCGGCCCGCTTGTTCGTCCGCATCTCGCCCCGCACTTCGCCATGTTGACCATTCCCTGCTGCAACCTGAGCCGCGCGCCGCGCGCCTGTTTCTCCGCCCCTTGATCCCATGAATCCCGCATTGAACATCCGTGAAGGCATCCGCACCCCGGACCAAAAACGCCGCTACAACGAAGGGCTCTTCACCCGCGTTGCGAACGAATACGACCAAGCCACCCGCGCCATGTCGCTCGGCCGGGACCAAGCCTGGAAACGTTGGCTGGTCTCGCTATTGCCCGATGCGACGAAACCGCGCTGCGTCGATCTCGCCTGCGGCACCGGCGACGTCGCCTTCGCGCTGGCCCGGCGTTTCCCCGACGCGGAGATCCTCGGCATCGACCTCACGCCCGCGATGATCGACGTCGCAAAAGCGCGCTGCGACCGGCCGAACGTCTCCTTCCGCTCCGCCGACATGTGCCGCATGGGCATGCCTGAGGGCTGGGCCGATTTCGTTACCGGTAGCTACGCGCTGCGCAACGCGCCCGTGCTGGACGACGCCTTGCGCGAAGTCCGTCGCATTCTCCGGCCCGGCGGCCACG
>CBFGQE010000803.1:0-1580 GCA_965650815.1 uncultured bacterium | reverse complement strand
AAGAGCACCAGCCCCGGCACCAGCCAGGCCAGCCCCGCGATGCCCGCGCCGGGAAAGGCCAGCGTCCACACCGCGCCCGCCAGCAACGGCGGCCATGCGGCTTTGAGGATGGAGAGGAAACGTCGCAATGGAGCGGGAGCTTGCCCGCCGTGCCCGGCCCGAAGCCAGTCCGGCGTCATTCAGCGGAGAAGGGATTCGATTTCTTCGCGGGCGGCGCGGGGGCCGAAGGATTCTCCGGCGGAGCTTCACCGAAGGGATTGGCCTTGGGCGCTTCGGAGGCTCCTTTGCGCTCCGCCGCCGCGATGGTGAAGCCGAGGAAGATCCATCCCACCACCAGATGCGCGGCTTGCACGAAGGCAAGCGCGGGCAGATCGAGCACCCGCAGCGCGTAGAGCACGATGGCGACGAACATCAGCGCGCAGCCCGGCATCAGTCCGGCTGCCGAAACTTTCCAGCTCCCGACCGGCCCCAGTCTCCGCCCCGCGATCAGCGCCGTGATCCAGACTGGAAGCCAATACACCGAGGCCAACACCGTCCAGCACGCGACGAGCGCCACGACCGTCGCCAACGCGGCCCCGGCCAGCACGAGCGGTTTCCACGCCGCCCATTTCGGTCCGAGATGCGACGGCCCGAGAGCCACGGTCGCGCGAGGAGGAAACGCTTGTTCCACGCAGCCGAGGACGGAGCAGGCCTTCCATCCGGTGCGATGCACGAGGATGCGGACATCCGCCGCGTGGGGGCCGGGGACTTCGGCGCTGGGATCGACGTCGATGCTGAGGAACGGCCCCGACACCGACACCGGCTTTTCCTGGCCGAACATCTCGCCCATCGAGAGCACCGCGCCCTCCGGCATCGCGCCGGAGAGCCGGTTGATCACGGGCACGCATTGGCGCGCGAGGAAGAAAACGACGGCCAGCGCCGTCGCCAGCGCGAAGCAGAGCAGCACCACGTAGAGCCGGGTGAACGACGCCCCGGCGAATGCCGCCGCGCCTTTCGGCGTCAGAGGTTGCCATGGCTTCGAAAACATCGACCAAGTCATCCGCATCCGCAGGTCTAGCGGGCGCGGGACGTTCCGGGCAAGACCGCTCTGCCCGGCCGCTCCTTGCCTGCGGCCCGCGCCGGGGCGATGCTGCCTCCGCGCCCACGATGCAAACGAAGCCGTTTCTCCCGATCCTCGCGGTTCTGTCCGCCCTGTTCGCCGCCGGTTGCGCCAGCAGCACGGTGGAGAGCCGTCGCACCGAACGCATGGCCGCTTACTCGGCCCTTCCGACGGAACAGCGCGCGCTCGTCGATCAAGGCCAGGTGCGCGTCGGCATGAACCAGGACGCCGTTTACATCGCGTGGGGCGCGCCGCAGCAGAAGACGCAGTCCGAAGACGGCGGGGGCTTGAGCGAGACGTGGGTCTATCACGGCTCCACGCTCGACACCTACAACTACTGGACCTTCCGCGAACGCACCGACCGCCAGGGACGGGTGTATCTCGACCGCGTGATGGAGACCGACCGGCAGATCCACAGCTACGTCTCCGCCGAGATCACCTTCAACAACGGCCAGGTGAAGAGCTGGCGCACCTACCCGAC
>CBFGQE010000802.1:0-1583 GCA_965650815.1 uncultured bacterium | reverse complement strand
GGATGCTCGCGCCCCAGAGCAGGTTGGTGAACTTCGCCGTCTCCCGCGCGACGAACTCATTCGGCACAAAGACCTCGGTGAGGTTCGTGTCCAGCTGGCCGCTGGCGTCCAACGCGCCGTCCATCGCGAGAATGACCGCCGCCGCGACATTGCCGCTGGCACCGAGCTGCTCGGAGATGCGTTGGATCACCAACCCGTCCCCTTGCGTCTCCAGCTCCGCCCGCGTCACGCCGAACGATTTCAGGTAGATGTCGAACTTGTAGCTGTCGCGCATCGCCTTGGAGACGAAGCAACCGCTGCCGTCCAGGCCCAGGCCCGCCGTGTGGCAATGCAGGTCGATGATCCGCGCCTGCGGCAACGGTTCCACCGGCCGATATGGCCCTTGGAAGAACATGGCGCAGGAGGCGACGAGCAACGCGACCAGCACGACGACGGACAAGGCGATGCGACGCAGCCAGCGTTTCCAGCGGGAGGGAGAAGGGGTGTTCATAGATCGGGTTCCTCTTGGCCACGAAAGGAAGGGATGGGCATGGCGCGCCTTGGAGTGCGCCGGCTCGACGGCGCTTTGGAGAAGCCGCGATGTCTTTTCCAGCCGCACCAAAGCGGTGTCGAGCCACCGCACTCCATAAGATTCCGCCGACTGGCAACTGCCTCTGGGAATCCATGCTCCGGACAGTGAATGAGTGACGCCCCCTCACCCGGCCTTTGGCCACCCTCTCCCCATCCGATGGGGAGAGGGCTGGGGTGAGGGGCCCTTCTCGCCGTGCTCTCCACCAAGCAGCACGAATCTAGGAAGGCATTACGTAGAGCCGTTTGAATGTTCATTCCGCCAAGCTCCTCAGTTCCCGCTTTCCCGTCCGCGCCTGCCGCACGAAGGCCCGTTGCCGCACCTGCGTTTCCTCCGCCGAGTAGGCTTCGCGGAAGAGCCAGCGCATTCCCGCCTCCAGTTCCTCCACCGACATCCGTGCGGGGCGGAAGTTCACGTCGAAGAGCGTGCAGCGGTCCCAATAGCGATCGCGCAGGAGGCGCCCTTCGCGTTTCAACCGCGCGTGCAGCGGCGTTCCGGGAAAAGGCGTCAGCACGGTGAACTGCACTTCGGCCAGTCCGCTCGACCGGACGAACTCCAGCACCTGCGGGAAGACCTCGGGCGTGTGGTTGTCGAGGCCGAGGATGAAACAGCCGTTCACGCTCACGCCGCGCGATTGCAGCGTGTCGATCACCTGCCGGTAGCGCGGCGCGCGCTGGGCTTTCCATCGCACCGGATCGACCCCGCCCAGATCGCTCTCCGACGGGCTCTCGAACCCGATCAGCACCTGGCGGCAGCCTGAGTCGGCCAGCAGATCGCACAGCACCGGATCGTCCGCCACCGACGCGTCGGTCTCGGTGAACCAGCGCAGTTCCTCGCTTCGCAGCTCGCGCAGGAAGTCGCGGCTCCACGTGCGGTTGAGGAAGGTGTTGTCGTCGGCCAGTTCGAAGAACGGTTCCTCAAACCAGCGCCTTGCCTCGCGGATCTCCGCCATGACGAGCTCGACCGGCTTTTGGTTGAAGCGCCGGGTGATCGTCAGACTGGCGGCGCAGAAGTC
>CBFGQE010000801.1:0-1584 GCA_965650815.1 uncultured bacterium | reverse complement strand
TGGTCATGCCTTGGCAGCCTTGAGGCGATGGCCGGCGATGATGTTGTTGGCGAGGGCGAACCAGAGCAGGACGGTTTTGACCTTGTGAACGCCGCGCACGGTGAACTGGCGCAGGCCCCACTGCCGGAAGCGGGCGTTGATGCACTCGCCCATCGCCCGTCGTTTGTAGACGCCCTTGCCGTGCGGGCTTCGCATGCGCCTGCGCCAGGCGGCAACGCCGGGGCCGTCCTTGGGCCGTGGCGCATAGGGATCGCTCTTGTGCTTGTTCCGGGTGGTCGGTCCGTAGACGAGAACGCCTTTGCCAGCAGCCCATTCGGTATCGTCGTTCTTATGGAAGCCGCCGTCGACGAGATGGCGACGCGGGAGGCTCTCATGGTGCTCCTCCAGCCGCTCCAGCATGGGTCGCATCAGGCCACGGTCCGAACCCGTGGTGTCGATGGCGACGTCGACCACGATCTGGCCTTCGGCCACCGTGCCGATCTGGCAGTTGTAGGCCGGCCGGAAGCCGCCATCGGCCATCTTCATGACGCGCGCCTCAGGATCGGTGGTCGAGGCGCGAGGCTCCTTCTGCCCGGCCACCTGCTTCTTGTTGGTCTTGCCGCGACGCTCCCGCTCGGCCTCGATCTCGGCCAGCTTGTCGAGCGCCGCCGCCACGCGCTCCTCGCGCTCGCGCGCGGCCCGCTCCTGGGCCGCCTTGATACGCCGGTTGCTGGCATCAGGGTCCTCGTCGATCTCCCGCTTCAGATACTCGACCAGGCGGCGTGCCTTCTTCAGGTACTTGTGCAGGCTCTGCTTCCGGCGGAACGAAGAGGCTCCCGCGCCGGCCCGCACCCGAACCCCGTCCTGCACCACCTCGGCAAACTCGATCAGCTTGTCCTCCATCAGCGCCGCGATGTTGTGCGTCAGAAGCCGGTCCAGCAGTTCGCCATGGCCGCTGCGGAAGTCGGCCAGACCGTGATAGTTCACGCTCACTCCGCCGCACAGCCACCGATAGGCATCGTGGCTCGAGCACAGCCGCTCCAGCGCCCGCGCGCTGCCCACGCCCTGGCTCGTCGCATAGAGCCACAGCGCCAGCAGAAGACGCGGGCTCGCCGGAGCCTGGCCCGGCGTGTGCTCGCGGGCCCCGATTGCGTCCTCCAGCACCTTCAGGTCCAGCCGCTCGACATAGCGCCAGATCACACGCGCCGGATGATCCGCCGCCAGAAGACTGTCGAGATCAACCGGCCGAAGTTCCACCTGCCGGCGCTCCGGCTCGCGCATCCGCGGCTTGCCCGAACCGGGCTCGGCCTTCGCCACCGACTGCTCCGGAAGACCGTCGAACAAGTCCTTCTCCGGCATCAACCCCTCCACCAAATGCGCTTTGATGGAATCATCACTGGAGTGAATTCGAAAGACAAAGATTCACAGGTTCTGAGGAGCGCCGCGAAGCGGCGCGTCTCGAAGGATGGGCAACAGGCAAGGTGCGCTTTCCCACCCTTCGAGACGCATCGCTGCGCGATGCTCCTCAGGGTGAGGTCGATGCTGGAGTGCTCGGCTCGATTCGATCTCACCTACAAACGCACTAGCTGGCGTGAGATCCTTCGC
>CBFGQE010000800.1:0-1586 GCA_965650815.1 uncultured bacterium | reverse complement strand
CGCTCGCCGCCAGCCTGCCCGAGGAAGCCACGCTCATCGGCTGGCTCCATCGCGGCGCCCGCTACGAAGCCCTCTCCCTGCGCCGGGACGAACACCGCCGCCGTCAGCGCGAACTCCACGCCATGGCCCACCTCGACGACACCTCCGATCCGCCGGTCGATTGGGACGCGCTCCGCCCCTGCCTCGACGAGGCCTTGGACGAACTGGAACCCGCCGACCGCGACGCCCTGCTCCTCCGCTATTTCGAGAACCGGGATCTCCGCACCGTCGGCGCCGCCCTGGGCGTGAGCGACGACGCGGCGCAGAAACGGGTGGCCCGCGCCGTGGACAAGCTCCGGTCCCTCCTCGCCCGCCGGGGCGTGAAGACCTCCGCCGCCGGACTGGCCGCCGTGATCTCCGCGCAAGCCGTCCAGGCCGCACCCGCCGCCCTCACCACCGCGCTGTTGTCCCTTTCCGCAGCCGGCGTCGCCACGACGGCCACGTCCACCACCACCGTTGCCACCCTCGCCATGACCACGACCCAGAAACTCCTCGTCGGCACCGTGCTGGCCGCCGCCCTCGGCACCGGCGTCCATGAAGCCCGCGAAGCCGCCCAGCTCCGTCGCGATCTCGCCACCCTCCGCCAAGAACACCAACCGCTCGCCGCCCGCTTGGCCGAGCTGGAAGCCGACCGCGCCCGCCTGAGCAACCTCGTCGCCTCCCTCAACGCCGAGAACGACCAGCTCCAAGCCCGTTCCACCGACGCGCTCAAGGCCCACCAACAAGCCCTGCAGCTCGCGGACCAAACCCAACGCCAAGTCGCCGGTGCCGATCCAGACGTGCAGGAGGCGATGGAGTGGAAGGCCAAAAAGGAGAAGCTGAAACAATTGTTTCGGGACAATCCCGACTGGTGGGTTCCCGAGATGTCTTTGGTCACTGAAAGCGAGTGGTTGGACGCCGCTCGGTATTCCGACCTTACCAGCAAAGCGGGAATTGCCGCCTCAAAACAAGACGCCCGAGCCAAAGGCGAGCGAAAATACATCCAAGGAATCGCCGCGGCAGTGGTTCGTTTTATGGACGCGAACAATCAGAAGCCCCCTGAGTCGCTGCGCCAAGCGCTGCCATTTTTTCAAGGTCCCGGTGAACCAACGTGGATTGATCGCTACGAGATTGTGCACACAGGCCCAGTCACCGATTTGCCACCTGGTGTCGTGCTGTCCGCTTCGGGATGGAAGATTACCCAGGCTCGGGAGTTCGATCCCGACGGTGACGTCCGCCTGGGAATGGCACTACACAATGGACGAAGCGGATTTGTAGCCAGCGAGCACCGAACCGAACCTACTCAATAGAAATCCGACTCGACCCGGGCCAATCCTCGCTCCTTTGGATCAAGTTGGCCGGAAGAATTCCTGATCGGGCTGTCTTCTCCGCCCCACATCCGCTCCCGCCTAACGACCAGCCGTGCAGCCCAGAGGCGGTTCAGCCGTCGGTCAGTGCGCGCCGCAGCTCCTCCGCCCGCGTCCGGAGCAGCGCACGCAGCGCCTCCGCCACAGGACTCAGCCGGTTCTTCCACGCCACGCCGAAGCGCACCCGGGGAAAGTCGGGCA
>CBFGQE010000799.1:0-1591 GCA_965650815.1 uncultured bacterium | reverse complement strand
ACGAAGACGGCGGGGCGGTTCATGCGGGCGATGGCCATCATGGCGCCGGGCATGTTCTTGTCGCAGCCGCCGATGGCGACGAAGCCGTCCATGCCGCCGCAACCGACGACGGTTTCGATGGAGTCGGCGATGACCTCGCGGGAGACGAGGGAATACTTCATGCCCTCGTTGCCGTTGGAGATGCCGTCGGAAACGCTGATGGTGTTGAAGATAATCGCCTTGCCCCCGCCGGCGTTCGCGCCCTTCTCGGCTTCGAGCGCGAGCTTGTCGATGTGCATGTTACAGGGCGTGACGTTGGCCCACGTGGAGGCGACGCCGATGAGGGGCTTCTTGAAGTCCTCGGCGGTGAAGCCGACGGGATAGAGCATGGCGCGAGCGGCGGCGCGGTTCGGTCCGTCGAGGAGCGGGCCGGAGAACGGGCGAAGCGGATCGGTTCCGATCTGGTCGTTGCGGCCGGGCACGGGGGCAAAGGGCTTTTTCATGAGCGGCGGAGAGCGTGGACTGGAGTTTGGAGGAAAAACAAGTGCGGGACCGCTGGAGCGGAAGGACGAAGCAGGGAGGCCAAAGGCCGAATCAAGGGGGGACAGCAAAACGGTCAGCGAATCTCCAACAAACGAACCCCTTGTTCGATCCATTCAAGGATACGAGGCAGTTGCGGCATGAACCATTGCCGCAGGGCTTGGTTGGAACAGTTGCCGATGCGGAGCCAGACGATCACGGGACAGGCGGAGGCTTGTTCGGCTCGCGCGGGAAAATCTTCGTCCTTGGTGAGGATCGCGGCGTCGGTGTTCAGAGCGTGGTTCCAGATGTCCCGGTCATTGGCTTCGCGCAAGCCGATCTCTCGCACGGCCACGGCGTCGTGCCCCGCCGCCCGCAGCCACTGGGCGACGGCGGGCGGCAATTGGGCATCGACGATGAACTTCACCGGCTGACGACGAGAACGGGATGATCGAGCTGGGCCGCCGCATATTCGATGCTGGCTTGGATATCCTCTGGCTCAAGGTCCGGAAAATCGGCCAAGATCTCCGCTTCGGGAACCCGGGCTGCCAGCAGATCGAGCACATCCTTGACCCGGATGCGCATCCCACGGATGCAAGGACGCCCTCCGCATTGGTTGGGATTGAAGGTGATTCGATCCAAGTGGCTCATACGCGCTCCAGTGTGGCGTTGCCGGTCGCACTGGCAAGCTACGCCTTCTTCAAGCGGAACACCTTCTCGTCTGTCTCCCGGCGGAGGATGACCTCGATCAGAAGCGGGCGATTGGGCAGGAGGAATTGGCGGACCTTCTGGCTGAAGACGACGATGCCGGCCTTGGGGTTGCCGTCCTTAGGATAGTCGTAGCGGACCAGCTTGGAGAGCGGCGCGGCGGAGAGGCTCATGGCGATCTCCGCATCGGGCTTCACGTGGTTCAGGTAGTTGACCAAGTCGGTCGTGTCGAAGAGGAAACTGCGGTGGCTCGGGTCGATCTTGTTCGTCGTCACGGCCTCGATGATCTCGCCGTGGAACTTCCGGAAGACGGCGTCCTGCTTGTCGTTGTGCTGGTAGAACTCGACCACGTAGTCGTTCACCGGCGCGCCGAACTGGTCGCGCA
>CBFGQE010000798.1:0-1593 GCA_965650815.1 uncultured bacterium | reverse complement strand
CGCGTCAAAATCCGACCAAGTCCTGCCAAGCCGCGCGTAGTGCCGCGGCGCGGTCGCGGGCAAGAAAGGGGGCGTTATGACCGCCTCCATCTCCTTCGGTGACATCGCCATGTTTGCGCTTTGTGTCTCGCTCGGCCTAGGCTGGATCTGGACCGTGCACCGGTTCCTGAAGAACAGCGGTGCGGGCGACGACGCTCCTTGAGGCGCGGGTCGCGGGCCGGGTCCGGCCACCACGCATGCCCATCTTCCACGAGTGCCAACGCTGCACGGCTTGCTGCCGTTGGCCCGGCCAGGTCCGTCTGACGGACGACGAGATCGTCCGCATGGCCGCGCATCTCGGCCTGTCCGAACACGACTTCATCCAGCGCCACACCCGTCTGCGCGCCGACCGGCAGGGCCTGGCCCTCCAGGACAAGCCCAACGGCGAGTGCATCTTCCTCATGGACGAAGCCTGCGCCGTGCAGCCGGTGAAGCCGCAGCAGTGCCGGGACTTTCCCAACCTGTGGAACTTCCCCGGCTTCGAGCAGGTCTGCCACGCCATACCCCGGCAGGTGGGCGAGGAGGAATATCGCCAGTTGATTCGCCGCGCCACGGGCCGCAACCTCCCGGCCGCCTGAAGAGAACCGTGTCTGTATGAGTGATCCGAAGTCGAAGCCGCCCAAGTGGGAGATCCGCCAATCCAAGATCGAGGGCCGGGGCCTCTGGGCCATCGCGCCGATCCGTTCCGGCACCTACCTCCTCGAATACGTCGGCGAAAAGATCGACAAGCAGGAGTCTGCCAAACGCTGCGAGGCGTCGAACCACTACATCTTCCACATCGACGACCAGTTCGACCTGGACGGCAACGTGGAGTGGAATCCCGCCCGTCTCATCAACCACTCCTGCGAGCCGAACTGCGAGGCCGAGCAGGACGACGACAACCGCATCTGGATCCGAGCCAAGCGGAAGATCCTTCCCGGCGAGGAGCTGACCTTCAACTACGGCTACGATCTCGCCGACTACCGCGACCATCCCTGCGAATGCGGCGCTCCCAGCTGCGTGGGCTATATCGTGGCGGAGGAACACTTCGAGACCCTGCGGCAGCGCGGCGGCCGGAAGTCGCGGGTGGATTGATCCGGGCGGACGCGCGGGGCATGGCGGCGGCTTCGTTCCGGCCTAGCCGAAGAGATCCATCTGCGCCGAGGGAGCGAGGTTCTTCAACGCCCGACGCTGGGGCCGCTGCCGCTTCTTCTCCGCCGCTCCGGCATCCGGCATCGGGGATCGGGCTTCCGCTTCCCCGTCGAGCACGTGCTGCAGGTTGAGCTCGGCTTCTTCGAGGACGCGGAGGATTTCCTTGGCGCGTTCGATGACGGGTTTGGGCGTGCCGGCGAGGCGGGCGACCTGGATGCCGTAGCTCTTGTCCGCACCGCCTTCGACGATCTTCCGCAGGAAGACGATCTGGTCGTTCCACTCGCGCACCGCGACGTTGAAGTTCTTCACGCGGGACAGGCGGCCACCGAGTTCGGTCAGCTCGTGGTAGTGCGAGGCGAAGAGCGTCTTGGCCCCGACCTGGTTGTGCAGGTGCTCCACAATGGACCAGGCCAGGCTGAGACC
>CBFGQE010000797.1:0-1594 GCA_965650815.1 uncultured bacterium | reverse complement strand
CAGCTTTTCTGCTCGCGGGCGAAGTCGTCGAAACGCGTCGCGGGCACGCCGATGCTGACGATGCGGTCCGGGTCCTCGAACGGCAGCCGTCCGTAGGCCACGCCGTTGATCATGGTGAAGAGCGTGGTGACGAAGCCGATGCCGAGAGCGAGCGTGAGCACGGCGACGGCGGTGAAGCCGGGATGCTTCAGGAGCTGGCGAAAGGCGAACTTGAGGTCGTTCATGGGGAGGTCAGTTCCGAGGGGCGAAGGCCAAAGGCCGAATGAAGGACGAATCCTGGAAGGACCGAAGAGCGGGGTTCGGGATAGGAGCTTGGGGTTTCATTTGGCGTTTGGCCTTCGGGCTTCGCTCATTTTCATTCGCTGCGCAGCGCGACCATGGGTTCCACCCGGGCGGCGCGGCGGGCGGGGAGCCAGCAGGCGAGGAGCGCGATGGCGGCGAGCACGATTGCCACGGCGACGAGGGACAACGGATCGAACGTGCCGACGCCGTGGAGGGACACTTGGCTGCCGAGCAGCCGCGTCGCGGCGACGCTGGCGACCAATCCGATCAGGAGGCCCAGAGCCACCCAACGTCCGCCTTCCTTGAAGACCAGCCCCAGCACGTCGCTCCGTTGTGCGCCGAGCGCCATGCGGACACCGATTTCCCGCGTCCGCCGCGTGACGAGATACGAAAGCACGCTGAAGAGGCCGACGCCCGCTAGGGTCAGCCCCGCCGTGGCGAAGAGGCTGAAGAGCGTCATGGTGAAACGGGGCTGTGACGTCTGTTCGGCCATGGCTTCGTCGAGTGTCCGATGGGTTCCGAGCGGCATCGAGGCATCGAGGGACTGGACTTGTTCCCGGATCGTTTTGAAGAGGACCGCCGGGTCCAGACGGGTGCGAAAGGCCAGGGTCCGGCCTGAAGGCGCGACGAGGGTGAATGGAATGAAGGCGGCCGGCTGGGTGTCACGGGCCAGGCCGTCGTTCAAGGTGTCGGCGCAGATCCCCACGACCGTCAGTTCGGGCCCGCCGTTGGTGGCGAAGAAGACATTGCCGCTGGGCGTTCCGGCCAGCAGATCGACCCGGAGGGGGCGGCCCAACGGATCTTCTCCTGCTGGCCAGAGCTTGGCCGCGGCTTCGTTGATCACGCAGACGCGGTCCGAGCGGCGCAGGTCGTCGGATTCCAGAAGGCGTCCGCGACGCAGGCCGATCCCGAGGGTCTTGAAGTAGCCGTCGCTGGCGAGCACCACGGTCAGCGGATTCGCCTCGGGACCTTTCTGGCCCTGGATCGAATAGCCGCTGCGCGGCCCACCGAACGGGGTTCCGCCGTTGGCGATGGCGGCGGCTTCCACCCCGGGCAGGTTTTGCACGCGTTCCAGGAGCTCCAAGGCGAAGCGGTTGCGGCGCTCCAGCGTCGGGTAACGCGCGGCGGGCAAGGGCACGTCGGCCACGACCACGTTCTCGGGGCGGAAACCGGGATCGCGCATCTGCAAGCCGAGGAAGCTCCGAACCGTGAGCCCGGCGCAGACCAGCAACACGACCGACAACGCCACCTCGGCCACGATCAACGACGAACGGAACCATCCACCCCGGCCCGTGCCGCCCGACGCGCGTTC
>CBFGQE010000796.1:0-1597 GCA_965650815.1 uncultured bacterium | reverse complement strand
CCGCGCCCATCGCCTTGAGCGCGCCGAAGTGCCGCAGGTTTTCCAGGATGAAGGAGTAGAAGGTCTGTCCCGCCACCGCCACGCCCACGATGAACCCGAGCAGGATCGTCATCATGAACGACGTGGGAATGCCGGTGTTCTTGAAGAACCACGCGACCGTCGCGGTGCCGAATTCACCCTCGGTGTAGGCGCCGAGGCCGGTAGCGGCCTTGATCCGCTGCACCGCTTCCGCCGCTGTGAGGCCGTCGGCCGGATGGGCGAGAATGTAGCTGAGCATCTTGCGCTGTTTCGGGGCGAAGTTCAGCGCCTGGTCGTAGGTGGAGAACACGTAGGGATAGCCGAAGAACGACATCTCCGATTTGCAGATGCCCACGATGCGCGCCTCCTTGTCGTTCATCTCGAAGATGTCGCCGACATCGATGGGACGCGGGCGGCCGACGCTGAGACGTTTGATCGCCAGCTCGTCGATGACCACGGCGTTCGGCAGGCGCAGATCTTCGATGCGGCCCTTCAGCATCTCCGCCGGACGGCCGACCATGGTTGCGTTGTCGAGGCCGACGAGCTGGACCGGCTTGAACGTGCCGTCCATTAACCGCGCCTGGAGGATGCCCCAATACATCGGCACGGCCCACGCGACGCCCGGCACGGAGCGCACGCGGCTCACGTCGGTGTCGCGCATCGGCTTCACTTCGTTCACTTGCTCCACCTTCGGGTCCACGACCCAGATGGGCGCGCGCATGTTCTTCAGGTTGCCCTTGGTCCAGCCAAGGATGCCCACAAAGACGCCCGCCTGCTGCGTCATCAGCAGCGCCGCGAAGGTCAGGCCGCTGACCAGCATGACGTATTTCGCCCGGTCGGCGAAGAGCATCTTGAGCGCGAGTCGATACATGTCCGTTCCAGTTCTTTCACCCCAGACCGAGGCCGGGAATACCACGGGAGTTCCAGATCCTTCAGCCAGCCTTGCCGCGAACCGGCTTCTTCAGCCCGTCGCGCACCGCCCGGATGCCGGCGATGGAAAACGTCGCCACATGCGCCGCCAGCGTCTCGATCTCCGCCTTGCCCAGACGGAACGCGGGAAACGCCCGTCGGATCACCGGCTGGCAATGGATGTAGAAGAGCGCCTGGCCCACCACGCTCATCCCGCACATCCGCCGCACCGGCTCCGGCACATCCGGACCGAGCAGCTCCTTGACGATGCCGTCGAGCACCGCCGTCGTCGGCCGCACCACGTGCTCGACCAGTTGGTCCAACGCGCCGGTCGGTTCGACCATTTCGCGCAGGATCATCCGGCTGTGCCGCGAATCGCCGTCGCAGGCGAAGATGCGGAGAAAGTAGGAATGCACGAAGGCCCGCAGCCGTTCCTCCGCCGGAGCCTCCGCCGCCACGCCCAGATCCAGCGGATACGCCGTCATCACCCGCGTGAACGATGCCCGCATCACTTCCGCGTAGAGCCGCTCCTTGTCGCCGAAATGGTAGTTCACCGCCGCCACGTTCGCCCCGGCCCGCTGGCAGATGTCGCGGATGCGCGCATGGTGGAACCCCACCTCCGCGAACACGTCCGCCGCCGCCTCGATCAACGCGGCCCGCGTGCCGGACG
>CBFGQE010000795.1:0-1600 GCA_965650815.1 uncultured bacterium | reverse complement strand
ATGACGATGAAGGCCTTCCGCGTGAAGGACGCCTCGTCCCTCGACGCCCTGCCGCGCTACCCGACCGACGCTTGGCTGCTCGATGCCTACTCGGCCAGCGCCCACGGCGGCACCGGCGAACGCTTCAACTGGGACTTGGCCCTCCAGGCCAAAGGCCTCGGCCGTCCCATCGTCTTGGCCGGCGGCTTGACCCCGGAAAACGTGGGCACCGCGATCCGTCAGGTCCGTCCCTTCGGCGTCGATGTCTCCAGCGGGGTGGAATCGGCTCCCGGTCGGAAAGATGCGGAGAAGGTGCGGAAGTTCATCGCCGAAGCGAAAGCGGCGATGGTGGAAACCGCTTAGTCACCGGGCCGCAATGGTTGTGCCCGTCTTGATTGGCTAAGATCGAGTGCGCTGTCGAAGTCCACAAGGGATTGGAAGCTGAGGATGCTTCTGGAGCCACCTGTGGTTGTAGAAGGTCTCGATCGAGTCGAACACGGCCGCCCGGACCTGGGCCCGGGTGGCGAAGCCCGTTTCGGGCACGGCTCCGGTCTTGAGGGCCGGGCAGAAGCCTTCCAAGGCAGCATTGTCAGCAGGGGGTGGCGTTGCGCCCCATGCTGGCTACGAGCCGTGCGGTTTCGAGGGCGCGACGCGGCCGCTCCCCCGGAACCCATCCGCCGCAGCAAGGGCAGGAACGCCGCCTGGATGAACGGGAACGGCGGCGCGTATGGATTGTGCGTCCCGCCCTCCAGCACGATCTCGCTCGGCCCGTCGGCCAGGAGTAGCGGCGGCAGGATCGTCTGGAGCAGCAGCATCGTGCTGCCCGCGCTGCCAATCTTGATCTCATGCGCGCCCGGTCCGACCGGCCCCGGCTGGAAGGTCAACGCCGTGGAGCCCAAAACCGCGCCGTCCACCGTGGCCGCCCCGATGCGCGCCGCCGCCTCGACGCAGGCCATGTGCTGGCGCATGAGACCCGGCTTGGGCCGGCGCGCCCGGATGCGGTCGATGCGGAACGGCCGCCCCGTGACCAAG
Source organism: uncultured bacterium (assembly GCA_965650815.1). Lineage (GTDB taxonomy): Bacteria > Verrucomicrobiota > Verrucomicrobiia > Limisphaerales > CANJSG01 > CANJSG01. The sequence continues at coordinate 589 of CBFGQE010000795.1, read as the reverse complement.
CTCAGGGCCAACGCCGACCGCAGGATCTGCCCGCCGCCTTCGCCCTGGGAACCGTCGAGGGTGATCATCGCAATGGGTGTTAAAGAGCTTCGTAGACGGAGCGAATTTCGTCGTCGGTAAAGAACTTAATGTCCGACTGCTCAATGTTCATTTTGAAGGACATGTTGGTCACTTTGGGCCTTCCAGCCCAAGGTCTCTTAAAGTCCAAGTCGGCAGGCCATGTGAATCTGAGTGTTTTTGGGTCCACTCCGTTGATTGCTTTGAGGAACGACAGGATATTGTTCATCGACATTTCAATCAGGCAGACACGATGGAGAAATTCTTGGGGCGACCAATTCTGGGACGAAGAACGAAGGCGGAAGTGGTTTTTGGAGCTGCCAATCTTTTCAGGAACTAAGAACGACGAACCGAATTGGCTTCCGCCAAGGGAACGCATCTCTTCAATCGGAGGAGATACTCCGTAGGTCTTTTCCTCTCCAACCGCCAAGCTGAAGCCGCCTAGGCGGACACGAAAACCATGCTTGATGTTGTTGTATTCAACATAGAGAGATTCGTTGCAGATGTCGGCTGCGAATGATGACCACGCATC
>CBFGQE010000794.1:0-1602 GCA_965650815.1 uncultured bacterium | reverse complement strand
AGCTGTAGTGCTTGTCGAACCGCGCCGACTCCGGGCATTCGCCGCGCAGGGCTTCAACGGCTCCGGCGGCCATGAGCGGCTTGGTTGGTTCGCGGCGTGGCACGAACCAATCGCGGACCTGCAGCCCGTAGGCGATGGGCACCTCGGCCCGGGTGCCGTCTTCATACGCCAACACCACGCGCGCGATCACGGTCGAGTCGGGGTCGGACCACGAGGTCGCTCCGAGCAGGTGCATCTCCGCGAACGCGCCGCCGACGGGGATGTTCTCCACCGTTCGTGGTCCCGCGTTGCCGCTGCGCGCGGTGCCCGAACCGAACAGCTCCACAATCCCGTCGATCCGGAACGGAACGCCATCGACCGCGAGTGTGGTCTTCGGCATGGCCCACGGCGTGCCGATGTAGTCGAACTGCGACTTCGTGAAGAACGGCGTCAGATCCACGATCCGCCCCGACGGCTCGGCGGAGAGAGACGGGAGCGCAGGCAGGCCGATCAGCGCGGCGGTGAACAGCAACAGGAACAAGACTCGTTTCATGGGAATATCTCCTCGGGAATGCCAACACAGGCTTGTGGGGCTCGGTTCCGTCGGCAAGCCGAAATCCCGTTGCTGACCTTCCGATTGCTACGCGGAGTTCGTGGGCTAACCTCGCCGCATGGCATTTGATTCCTTTCGGGATTTCGTCGAAGTGCTCGACCGTGCGGGCGAGCTGAAACGCATTTCCCAACCCGTCGCCACCGAGCTGGAGATCACCGAGATCGCCGACCGCGAGATGAAGCTGCCCGGTGGCGGCAAGGCGCTCCTTTTCGAAAAGCCCACCATCAACGGCGCGATCTCGCCCTTCCCGGTTGCCATCAACACGCTTGGTTCCTGGAAACGCATGGCCATGAGCATGGGCGTGGAAAAGGTGGACGATGCCGCCAAGGAACTCGGCTCGCTGATGAAGGCCAAGCCGCCCACCGGCTTCAAGGAAGCCATCAAGCTCCTCGGCACCGCGCTGGAACTCCGCCACGCGAAACCCAAGACGGTGAAGTCCGGCCCATGCAAGGACGTGATCCACCGCTACGACGCGCCCGCGAGTCACAAGGGCGCCTGGCCCGACGCGCCCGATTGGCAAAAGGGCACCAACCCCAATCCGCCCTCTCTGGCGGACATTCCCATTTTGAAGTGCTGGCCGCTCGACGGTGGCCGTTTCGTCACCCTTCCCTGCGTGGTCACCCAGGACCCCGACACCGGCGACCGCAACCTCGGCATGTATCGCATCCAGGTCTACGACTCGCAGACCACCGGCCTGCATTGGCAGCTGCAGAAGGTCGCCGCACGCCACGGCCGTCGCTACTTCGAGAAGGGCGAGCGCATGCCCGTCGCCATCTTCCTCGGCGGCGATCCCATGTTCCCTTTTGCCGCGACCGCGCCGCTGCCCGATGGATTGGATGAGTTCCTCCTCGCCGGTTACCTGCGGAAAAAGTCCGTCGAACTGGTGAAGTGCGAGACCAACGACCTTCAGGTCCCGGCCAACGCCGACTTCGTCATCGAAGGCTATATGGACCCGACCGAGCCGCTGCGCATGGAAGGCCCCTTCGGCGACCACACCGGCTACTACACGC
>CBFGQE010000793.1:0-1608 GCA_965650815.1 uncultured bacterium | reverse complement strand
GCTTCGATGGCGCCGAGGCTGCGCTCGACCGGTGCGAGGTCCAGCCGCAGCGGGGCCGGTTCGCGGGAAAGGCCGCTGTGCAGCGTCTGGCCGATGGTTTCGAGGCCGCTCTGGAAGAGCGCCAGTTGCGCGACGACGCGGCCGACGGGATCGGACGAGTCCGCGCCCTTGGTGAACTGGTTCCGGCGAAAGCTCTTCTTGATCTCGTCCCACCGCGCGGATTCCTCCGGCGTGAGCGCGCCGATCATTTCCTTGAACTTGAGCAGATTCGACTCCGCCCCGGTGGTCAGCGTCTGCGACTCGCCGCGGTAGTGGCCCATGACGAGGGCGCGGACCTCGTCGTCGTTCATGATGGCGACGACCTTTTCGGCCAGCCGGTTCATGTTGCGATAGGAACCCTGGAGCTTGAAGGGCGGCTCGGTGCGGTGTTCGTCGGCCTGGGCGGCGGAGGCGATGTATTCCTGGTTCACGCGCATGACCACCTTCCGGATGGCCACGAGCTTGGTCATCACGGAGAGGATCTCCTCCACCTCGTTCGAAGAATAGCTGCCCTCGAAGCCGTCGGTGCTGCGCTCGCCGGTCGTGGCCATGCGGACGAAGGCGCGCACGTCCTGCTGGCTGCGGTTGGCCAAAGGGGCGAGGACGGCGTTCGACGTGATGGCGTTCTCCAGATAGCTGGCCTCGAACCACTCGGCGTTGCCGCCGATGATGTCGCCGAGATTGTAGGTGTCGGCGCGGTTCGCGAGCATGTCGGGGATTTTGAACTTCTGCCCGCTCTCGGTGTAGGGATTGCCCGCCATGACCACCACGACCTTGCGGCCGCGCAGGTCATAAGTCCGGGGCTGGCCGCGCCAGACGCCCTCGATCTTCCGCTGGCCGTCGCAGAGGGAGATGAACTTCTGGAGGAACTCGGGGTTGCAGTGCTGGATGTCGTCCACGCAGATCAACGCGTTGTCGCCCATCTCCAGCGCGAGGTTCAGCTTCTGGACCTCCTCGCGGGCGGCGGCGTTGGGCGCCTCTTCGGGATCGAGCGACGTGACGGCGTGGCCGATGGCGGGGCCGTTGATCTTGATGAAGACGATGCCGAGGCGGCTGGCGACGTATTCGAGCAGCGTGGTCTTGCCGTAGCCGGGCGGCGAAATGAGGAGCAACAAGCCCATCAGGTCCGTGCGCTTGGCCGCTCCGGCCGCGCCGATCTGCTTGGCCAGGTTGTCGCCGACCATCGGGAGATAGACGCGGTCGGTGAGCTGGTTGCGGACGAAGGACGAGAGGACGCGCGGCTTGAACTCATCGAGGCGCAGCCGGGCCTTCTCGCGCTCCAGCAGCTTCTGCTTCAAGCGGTGGAAGGCCTCGAAGCGGGGCACGATGTCGCGCTCGAAGCTCCGGAGCCGGTCGGTGAAGTCGAGGTAGTCGAAGGTGTAGCGGCTGCCGTCGAGGCGCGGGTGCGCGCCGCGCATGGCTTCGAGCACACGGCGCGATTCGGCATGGACCGGCGTGCGGGGCAGGGCGTCGCCGCAGAAGAGGATGGCGGTGGCTTCTTCGAGGTGGCTGGTCGAACGGACGGCAGCCCCCTCACCCCGGCCCTCTCCCCCGGTGGGGGAGAGGGTG
>CBFGQE010000792.1:0-1610 GCA_965650815.1 uncultured bacterium | reverse complement strand
AGGAACGCCAGCGGATCACCGGCCAACCAAAGCACCTTGGTGCTGCCGCTGGCCTGATGAACGATGCAGACGAGTGAGGCGATCGCGCCGTGGACCGCCAGCACGAGGAGCAGCCGCCGGAGCGTCGAGGCGGCCTGGATTCCAAGGATCAGGCCCAAGGCGCCGAGGGCGGAGGCACCGTAGATGAGCAGGTAGCGCGCGGCGTTCTCCGTCTCGATGATCCGATGGACGCGCCCATCGAAGTCTCCACCCACCGAGGAGGGCAACCAGCCGATGTGCGGGTTCTCGGCGAGCACGCAGTCGTTGCCGCGGATGGTCGGCAGGTGCGCGATGTTGACGCTCTGGATGCCGACATAGCCGACGAATCCGAGGAGCGCCGCTGAAACGATCCACCAGCCTGGCCAAGGCTTGCCGCCGATGCGGCTCTCAGCGCGGCGGTTGAAGTAGAGGCCGGTCCCCGCCGCGAACAGCACGGCTCCCAACGCGAGCATCGTCCATTGGCTCCAGGGAAAACGGCAGCCGAGCAGCCAGGCGGAACCGAAGACCATCGCGCTCGCCGCGATGAGGAAAACCAGCTCGATGGTCGAAAGCTTGTTCGGGGCGGGTGTGGTTGGACCGGAATCCATGGAGGCTCAATGCGGCCCGTTGATCCGGATCGCCCTTCGATCATCAGCGGCAGATCCACCCGCCGCCCAGCACCAAATCGTCGTCGTAGAAAACGCACGCCTGGCCCGGAGTGATGGCGCGCTGCGGGGTATCTAGGACGATGCGGGCCTTGCCGCCTTCTTCCGGATAGATCGTGGCGGGCGTGCCAGGATGGTTGTAGCGGATCTTCACCGTGGCGCGGACTTCGGCCGGCGGCGTTTCCCAGGGAATCCAGTTGCAGGTCTGCACGCGGAACTCCGCCCGGTCCAAGGCCGAGTCGGGGCCGACGATCACGCGGTTGTTCGCGGCGTCCAGCTCGATGACGTAGAGCGGCTGGGTGGAGGAAACGCCGAGCCCCTTCCGCTGGCCAATGGTGTAGAACTCGATGCCGTCGTGTTTGCCCAGCACGCGGCCATCGAGATGGACGATGTCGCCCTGATGGTTCTCGGCCAGCTTCGCGGATCGGAGGAAGCCGCCGTAGTCGTTGTCCGGCACGAAGCAGATCTCCATCGACTCTTCTTTGTCGGCGGTCTTGAGCTGGCATTCGCGGGCGACCTCGCGCGTGTCGGCCTTGGTCTTTTCGCCGAGCGGGAACATGGAAAAGGCGAGCTGGTCCTGCCGCAGGCTGAAGAGGAAGTAGCTCTGGTCCTTGCGCGGGTCTTTGCCTCGGCGGAGGAGGACGCGGCCGTCGTCGCGGCGCTCCACGCGGGCGAAGTGGCCGGTGGCGATGAACTGGGCACCGAGCTGTTTGGCGCGATGGATGAGCGTGCCGAACTTGAGGTTCTGGTTGCACATCACGCAGGGGTTCGGCGTGCGGCCGGCTTTGTATTCGTCGGCGAAGTATTGGATGACGCGGTTCTGGAACTCGGCCGATTCATCCACGAGGTAGTAGGGGACGCCGAGCTTGTGGCAGACGGCGCGGGCATCCATCACGACCTGGGGTCCGCAGCACTTGTCCTCGGCGC
>CBFGQE010000791.1:0-1617 GCA_965650815.1 uncultured bacterium | reverse complement strand
TCCGTCTTCGTCCGCAGAAAGAGCGACTTCCCCGACACGGCCGGCGACGCCATGAAGCCGTCGGGCAATTCGTTCTCGGCGAGCTTCTCGAATTTCCCGTCGGCGGGCACCACCACGGTCTTGCCCTCCTCGTTGCAGAAGTAGAGCCGGCCGTCGGCGGCGAGGGGCGAGGCGGAATAGTTGCCGCCGAGCCGTTCGTTCCAGACCACTTCGCCCGTCTTCGCCTTCCAGCAGGTGGCCACGCCGCCGTCTTCCACGGCGAAGACCAGTTCGCCCACGGGAATGGGCGACGGCTTCTTGGGCACGCCGCGCGTGCTCATCCACTCGATCTTCAACTGCTGCCCCTCCGGCGCCTTCTCCGCCACGTCCAGCACTTCACCCTTCTTGCCGGGCCGGATGGCGAGCAGGTGGCTGCGGGTGTAGCCGGTGGTGGTGAAGACGAGCCCATGCGCGAAAAAAGGCCGCACGCCCACGCCCTGGGTGCCGCGTTCCTCCACGCGCCACAGCTCCGCGCCGGTCGCAGGTTCGTAGGCATACATCGCCTTCGCGCCCTGGCTGAGGAGCACCGGTTGGCCGTCGATCTCAGCAATCTGGCCGGTGGAATAGGCCTTGCGGAAATCGCCCTCGGCTTCGGGCTGGCCATTGGCGTCGAGGTCGCGGAAGTCGATGGACCGCTTCGTCGTCCAGGCGGTCTTCCCCGTCTTCTTGTCGAAGGCCATGAGGAACTGATGGTCGCTGCCGTCGAAGTTCAGCAGCAGCAAGTCGCGCCACAGGATCGGCGACGAGCCGGCGCCCCGGTAATGGTTGCACTCGATGTCGCGCCGCTGCCAGAGCACCTCGCCCGTCTTGGTGTCGAGACAAGCGGTGCCGGGCGAACCGAAGGTGACATAGACGCGCCCCGCCTCGATGGCCGGTGTGGGCGAGGCGTAGGTGTTGAACTTGTGGGCGAACTGTGGCTTCTCCACGTCGAAGAGCTTCTTGTCGTGGATCACCTTCCCCGTCTCGCGGTCGAGGCACAGCACCGAAAGTTCCCGCCCGTCCTCCGTGGCCGTGGTCAGCCACACCTGGTTTTCCCAGATCACCGGAGACGACCAGCCGCGTCCGTGAATGGGCGTGTGCCAGACGACGTTCTCCGTGGCGCTCCATTTCAGCGGCAAGCCGGTGGAGGTCGAAGTGCCGTCGCCGCGCGGGCCGCGGAACTCGGGCCAGTTCGCGTCGTTGGCCCGGAGGGAAGCGTTGCCGAGCAACAAGCCGGTCAGGAGGAGGTTCAAGGTTTTCATGGGCGGCGAGATTGCCGGGCAACCTCCGGACCTGGCCCCCGCCCGTAAAGCACGAAGTGCCGCCGCAACCCGTTGCGGCCTACACGCCGGACTGGCAGTCCCGCCGTCCGTCCGGCAACCTCCCGCCCATGAACACCGGCACCGTCTCCGAACAGCTTCTCTCCGGCCTGCGCTCCACGGCGGCCGGGCTCATCCTCGCGGTCCTGACCGTCCTCTACGGCCAGGGCCTGGGCATCGTCTTCGGCATCGACGAGGCGATCATCAAGGGGCGGTTGGCGGCGGACGCCGCCGCCGTGCGCGACACCGCCTACAAGGGCGACGACGCGGCGATCAAGGC
>CBFGQE010000790.1:0-1621 GCA_965650815.1 uncultured bacterium | reverse complement strand
GCGCCGTGGCTGAGGAACTCGCCGCCGATCATGTCGATGAACGGGCGGTAGCCGTGGAAGGTGTCCGTCGCGCTGTGCATCCCGATGAAGGCGCCGCCGTCCTTGATCCACTGCATGAAGGCTTCCTTGTCCGGCAGCGGCAGGTCGCCGGTGGTGTTGGCGAAGATGATGGCGTCGTAGTTCTTCAGCGCGGCGGGGCTCATGGTTTCGGCGAGCACCTTGGTGACGGCGTCGTTGTAGGCGGCGCGCTCCTTGGCGGCGGCCTCCTTCTGTTCCGCGGTGGCGTTCGGCCCGGCGCTCCGGGGCATGCCGACCGGGGCCGGGACGCTGGCGATGGCCGTGATGGCGAAGGAGCCGGAATCCTTGGCGATCTGGGCCAGCACCTTCTCCGCCGTGGGAATGGAGCTGTGCCGGAAGCCGGTGGTGGTGGTGACGAGCAGGGCGCGCTTGGGCGCGTCCGCGGCGGTGACGCAGCCGACGAGGGCGACGAGCGCCACGGGGGCGGCGAGGAGCAGGGAAGCTAGGATACGGCGTTTCATGGAGTGGAGATGGATGACCGGTGGTTGATGTGGGGTTGCGTCGCCGGATTCACCCAAGGCGACGGAACAGGGTCAAGCGCGCAAAAGCTGCGGTAGCGAGGGGAGGATGGGCGGCTAAGAGTGCGATCGGCTCTCCAGTCCGGTGAAGAACTATTCCGGGGTTGCGCGTGGAGCGGGCACCGGTCCACCGTTCCGTCGTCATGAATCCAAGGAGCGTGTGGTGGATCAACTGCTTCGTCGGTTGCGTGTTCTGGCTGCTCGGCAGCCAGATGCTCAGGGCCGCGAGCCTGATCTCCGTGACGCCGACCAACGGGGCCGTGCAGGTCTCAGTCGCGTCGTCTGTCCAGTTTGAGTTCGATCAGCCTGTATCCTATTCGCCAACGCTAGAGTTGATGGCTGGGGCCGACGGAAATGGTCTTCAGGGCGAATATCTGTGGGGTTTGAACCAAGCATGGAGCGAAGACCGGAAGACCCTCGTAGTCTACCGCGATGCCCTTTTTCCGATACACACTCGGATCGAATGGAAACTCGAAGGCGTGCGGTTTGACGGAGAGCCAACTGGATCTCTAGGCCATGCGTATGGTGGATCTTTCGTTACGACTTCGCCGGACAATGTGGCTCCAAGCGGCGATGTTTCGATCACCTTTCACTGTGAAGCGACTGGCTTGCAGGAAGGCGAGGCTAGGCCGGTCCATTGGCGATACCTTTTCGTGAACCACTCTTCAGTCCTTACGGTGAGCAGTCCGAGATCGCGATACTTGGACCGGGTGTGGGTCGAAGGTCCGGGGTGGACGGCTCCGAAGGAAATTCCGGTTTGGTCGGGGCAGATGGTCGAGTTCAGATTGGGTCCGCAAACGAATTCTTTGGAGCTGTGGAACTCGCTGTTTCCTGCGGGCCAATACCGAATCACGCTTGAAGCCAAAGGATCGAACCAAGTGCTGCTGGTGGATGTTCCCAGTCCCCCTCCATATCCGTTCATCAAAAATTTCACAGCAGCCCAGACCATCGATTCGACCAAGCCGTTCACGGTGGAGGTTGATGCGGGGGGCGACCCGGGCGTCGCTGTCGAATTCGGCATCAGC
>CBFGQE010000789.1:0-1626 GCA_965650815.1 uncultured bacterium | reverse complement strand
GCCTGCGGCACCTGCTCGTAGTGGTCGAACGTCATCGTATACTGTGCACGACCCTGGCTCATGGAGCGGAGGGAGTTCACGTAGCCGAACATGTTCGCGAGCGGCACATAGGCATTCACGACCTGGAGGACACCACGGCTTTCAGTGCCATGGATCTGACCACGACGGGAGTTCAGGTCGCCGATGACGTCGCCCATGTAGTCTTCGGGCGTGACAACTTCAACCTTCATGATCGGCTCGAGGATCTTCGGAGCCGCCTTGCGCAGGGCTTCGTTGAAGCCCGCACGACCGGCGATTTCGAAGGCCAGAACCGAGGAGTCCACATCATGGTAGGCGCCTTCGGTCAGCGTCACCTTGACGTCCACGATCGGGAACCCGATCAGCGGACCGGCCGACATGACCGACTTCACGCCCTTTTCGACGCCGGGGACATATTCCTTCGGCACCGAGCCGCCAACGACGGCATTCACGAATTCGAGGCCCTTGCCGACTTCGCCGGGCTCGACGGTCAGCTTGACGCGAGCGAACTGGCCCGAACCGCCCGACTGCTTCTTGTGGGTATAGTCCACATCGGCCTTGCGGGTGATGGTTTCGCGGTAAGCCACCTGCGGCTGGCCGATATTGGCCTCGACCTTGAACTCGCGACGCATACGGTCGACGAGAATGTCGAGGTGAAGTTCGCCCATGCCCGAAATGATGGTCTGGCCGGATTCTTCGTCGGTCTTGACCCGGAAGGACGGGTCTTCAGCGGCGAGGCGATTGAGCGCGAGGCCCATCTTTTCCTGGTCGGCCTTGGACTTGGGTTCAACCGAGATGTCGATAACCGGCTCGGGGAACACCATGCGCTCCAGGATAACCTGCGAGTTCGGCACGCAGAGCGTATCGCCGGTGGTGGTGTCCTTGAGGCCCACGATGGCGACGATGTCGCCGGCAAAGGCTTCGGTGATCTGCTCGCGGGAGTTGGCGTGCATCTGGAACAGGCGACCGATACGCTCGCGCTTTTCCTTGACGGTGTTCTCCAGCATCATGCCCTGCTCGAGCTTGCCCGAGTAGATGCGGCAGAAGGTCAGCGTACCCATATGCGGGTCGTTGGCGATCTTGAAGGCCAGCATCGAGAGCGGCTCGCTGTCGTCGGCGTGACGCTCGATCGGCTCTTCCGTACGGGCATCGATGCCCTGGATGGCCGGAACGTCGGACGGCGACGGCAGGAAGTCGATCACGCCGTCCAGCAGGGGCTGCACGCCCTTGTTCTTGAACGCCGAGCCGGCAAAGATCAGGAAGAACTTGGTGTCGATGACACCGCGACGCAGCAGGCGGCGGATGGTGTCATTGTTCGGCACTTCACCGTTGAGGTAGGCTTCCATCGCGTCGTCGTCGAGTTCGACGGCGGCTTCGATCATGGCCTCACGGTACTTCTCGGCCTTTTCCTTGAGGTCGGCCGGGATTTCCACGACATCCCACTGGGCACCGAGTTCTTCGTTGCGCCAGACCAGGGCATTCATCTCGATCAGGTCGACAACGCCCTTGAACTCGTTCTCGGCGCCGATCGGGAGCTGCACCGGCACGCCACGGGCGCCCAGACGCGAACCGATCATTTCCACGCAGCGGTAGAAGTCGGCACCGATC
>CBFGQE010000788.1:0-1629 GCA_965650815.1 uncultured bacterium | reverse complement strand
CCCTGACCAACATCCAGTTCGCCCAGTCCGGCAGCTACACCGTCACCGTGGCCAATGCCTACGGTTCGCTCAGCGCGAGCGCGACCCTGACCGTGGTCAACGGCACGGCGCCGAGCATCACCAGCCAGCCGTTCGGGATGAACAAGACGGTCGGTGAATTCGCGCCGTTCGCCGTCACCGCCGGCGGTTCCTTCCCGCTCTACTACCAGTGGCGCAAGGGCGGCCAACCGTTGCCCGGTCAGACCAATCAATCCTTCAACCTCCTCGCCGTCACCCTGGCCGACGCCGGCAACTACGACGTTTGGGTCTCCAACCGCTTCGGCGTCGTCTTCAGCGATGTCGCCACGCTGAACGTGGCCGCCGTCGAGGTGCCCAATCCGCCCGTCATCTCCTTCGTCTCCGGCAGCACCAACATCACCACCGGCAGCGATGTGGCGCTCACCGTCACCGCGACCGGCGGCACGCCTCTGAGCTATCTCTGGCGCAAGAACGGCACGCCCGTTGTGACCGGCTGGACGCCGGAGACGGGCAACCTCTACGCGACCAACGCGACGTTCCTGCAAACCAACTTCCTCGGCCTCGGCCTCCAGGCTCCGTATGACGTCATCGTCAGCAACCGCTGGGGCGCTGTGACCAGCGCGCCGCCCGCATGGATTCACGTGTTCGGCACGAACAAGCCGTTCGTCAGCGGCGGTTCCGGCGTCGTGACCCAGGCCGTGGGCAGCAGCGTGACCTTCCAGTTCCGCTCGTCCGACCTGCCGCCGTTCACCTGGGGCGTGCTGCGCAACGGCGCGCCTTGGACCGATCCCCGGGCGACCTTCACCTCCGGCTTCACCAACGACGGGTTCCACGAAACACACTTCTTCGTCACGCTCACCGGGCTGACGGGTGGCGACACCGGGCTCTACCAACCGTGGGTCTCCAATCGCTTCGGTGCCTTCACCAACACCTTCCCCTATACGCTGCGCGTCGTGAGCGCGTTGCCGCCCGCGTTCTTCGCCCAGCCCCGTAGCCAGAGCGTCGGCATCGGAGGCAGCGCGGTTCTCGGGGCGTCGTTCGAGGCCAATCCAGACGGCGGCACCGCCGGAATCGAGTGGTATTCCAACAACGTCCGCGTGGCCTCCCAGCTCGGCGGTTCGCTCAATCTCGGCGGCCTGCTGATCAACACGAACTCCTACGAGCTGCCCATCTCTTCCCTCGGCATCGTCGAGGTCTATGCCGTCGCGACCAACACCTTCGGCCGCACGACCAGCTCCGTCGCGCAGATCACCGGCAAGCTCCTGCCCGGCAGCCTGGACCCGGCCTTTGCCCAGACCAACGTCCTTTCCCCCGCGCTCTGCACAGCGATCCTCCCGTTGCCGGACGGCTCGGTCCTCGTGGGCGGACGCTTCACCACGATCAACGGGCTGTCGCGGACGAAGATCGCGAAGTTCCTTCCCTCCGGCGCGCTCGACACCGCCTGGACGCCGGCCGGCAACGGCATCACCGGTGTGGCCTCATCCTTCGTGAAGCGGCTCGTCCCCCTGCCCGGGGGCAAGATCCTCGCCGCCGGCAACGTGACCGCCGCGTCCGGCGGGTTCAGCTACCAGGGGCTCTTCCGCCTGAACGCCGATGGGTCGCTCGACACCA
>CBFGQE010000787.1:0-1629 GCA_965650815.1 uncultured bacterium | reverse complement strand
GCGGAGAATGGCGCGCTGCGCGTCCTGCCTGGCAGCCATCGCCACGGGAAACTCTCGGCGGAACAGATCGCAGACTGGCGGAAGCGCGTTCCGGAAACGGTCTGCGAAGTGCCCGCTGGCGGAGTTCTGATGATGCGGCCGTTGCTCCTGCACGCCTCGTCCGCCTCGGTCCGTCCCGGCCATCGCCGTGTGCTCCATCTGGAATACGCCTGCGATCCGCTGCCTAGCGGTCTGCGATGGGGCGATCAGACCACCGCGCAGAAACCAGAGTGGGAAGCGATCAAGAGGTTGTAATGGGCTGCGAACGTCCCGGGCGGGAGCTTTCCTGGGCATGGGATTCTGGACCAATCGGGACCATCGGACCGCGTTCGACGACGCGGAGGACTTCGCGCACTCTCCTTCGGGCGGGCGGCTCAAGATGTGGCTGGTGGGATTCGGGTTCGCGGCGATTCCCTTCCTCTACGGCCTGAGGTGCTGGTGGACCGGGCACGCGAAGTTCTTCGGCAAGGGCTCCGCTCTCGATCTGACCGGGGCGTCCGCCACCTCGATGGCCGTCGCCTACATCGCGGTAGGTGTGTTCATCCACGCGCACTGGTTCTGGGGACTCCACCCGAGGCTGGAACCATTCTCCATCGTCCCCAAGTTCCTCGCCGCCCTGGCGTTTCTGGGCAGTTTCGGATACACGCTCTACCGGATCATCCTTTGATTCGAACCGGTCGGGCGAACTCCCCGTTTGCCTCGCGCTCCGGAGACCCGCTACCTTCCCGCCCGTTCAAATCGGCCATCACCAATCGCAAATCGCAAATCCATGAGCGTCCTCATCGTCGGTTCCACCGCCCTCGACTCCATCAAGACCCCCAAGTCCGAGAACCCGAAGCTGCTCGGCGGCTCCGCCAGCCATGCGGCCGTCGCGGCCAGCTTCTTCGCCCCGGTCAAGATGGTCGGCGTGGTCGGCGACGACTTCCCCAAGAAATACCGCGCGCTCTATGAGAAGCACGGCATCGACCTCGAAGGCCTCCAGGTCGAGGCGGGCAAGACATTCCATTGGGCCGGCGAATACGAAGTGAACATGAACAACCGCCGCACGCTCACCACCGAGCTCGGCGTGTTCGAGAAGTTCACCCCGCACCTCCCGCAGAACTACAAGAAGAGCCCCTACGTGCTCCTCGCCAACATCGGCCCCTCGCTCCAGCACCACGTGCTCGACCAGATGAACAAGCCCAAGTTCGTCGTGGCCGACACCATGGACCTCTGGCTGAACATCGCCCTCGACGACCTCGTCCGCCTGATCAAGCGCGTGGACGGCTTCGTGCTGAACGACAGCGAGGCGCACCAGCTCACCCAGGAGGACAACGTCTTCGCCGCGCTGAAGAAGATCCACCGCATGGGGCCCAAATACGTCATCATCAAGAAAGGTTCCCACGGCTCGATTCTGTCGTCGCCGAAAGGCGTCTTCATCTGCCCCGCCTATCCATTGCACAAGGTCGTGGACCCGACCGGCGCGGGCGACAGCTTCGTGGGCGGCATGATGGGCTACCTCTCCACCGCCAAGGGCAGCATCGACCAGAACATCCGCAAGGCGATGGTCTATGGCAGCGTGACGGCGTCGTTCTGCTGCGAAGGCTTCGG
>CBFGQE010000786.1:0-1630 GCA_965650815.1 uncultured bacterium | reverse complement strand
AAGGGAAACCACAGATGGTCACAGATGGACACAGATGTAGGACCGGCATCCTGCCTGTCTCTTGGGTCTCAGGGGAGCCGCTTACGAGGAGTTCGTTCCGGGTCAGGCTGGAGTCGTGGCCTACGAGATGGGACGTGGTTTCGCGTCGGAGCGCGGAGCATCGCTCCGCGTGTCGAAGCGGACGATCTCGCGGAACGATGCTCCGCGCTCCGGGCCAAGCGGCCGTCCCGACTTGATCCCCATCTGTGTTGGTCTGTGTCCATCTGTGGTTCTCCTCCGCCTTCTTCCGAGAAGGAGAGTGAGGACGAGAACGAGAAGGATGTGAGGCGGGCATGGCGGGTCCCATGGCTCACGCGCGGCCGCCGCGGGCCAGTTGCTCCACCTTCTCCAGATACCGGCCCACGTTGTCGCGCGGCTTGATCTTCTGCGCCTTGCGCAGCAGTTCGACGGCCTCGACATACTTCTGCCCCTGCACCTGGAGCTGGGCTTGTTTCAGCAGCGCGTCGGCTTCGAAGCCGGAGAGCTTCGCCGCCGTTTCGTAGCGGAAGGCGGCCTTCTCCTTCTGGTCGTGCCGCGCGTAGTAGTCGCCGGCCAGCAATAGCGCCTCTCCGTCGAGCGGGTTCTTCTCGATCACCCGCTCCAGCGTGGCGATGGCCGCCTCGGCTTCGCCCGATGCAAGCGCCGTGCGCGCCTCCAGCTTGAGCACCTTCAGCTCCTCGGCCGCACCCAACGCCTCGCCACCGGCGGAACGAATCTTGGCGAACATCTGCTTGGCTTCGGTCAAGGCACCGCGCCCGACCAGCAGTTCGGCCGACCGCAGGGCGCGAGTCATGCCCGCCGCCGGGTCTTTCTCCAACGCTTCCTGATACGCGGCGAGCGCGAGGTCCTTGGCCTCCTGCGCGAGGTAGAGGTCGCCCAGCACGCCGAGCTGCGCGGCGGTGGCCTTGCCCATGCGGCGCAGCATCTCGAAGTTCATCGCGGCCTTCGCCGGCTGTTCCTTCTGGATGTGGACGTTCGCCTGGAGCGCCCAGAGCGCCTCACGGCCGGGGAACTGGCCGATCAATTCGTCGAGCAGCGCCAGCGCGGCGTCGAACTGCGACAGCGCGATCTGGCACTTCACCACGCCCAGCTTGAAGTCGACGTTGTCCGGCTCGAAGAGCAGCGCCTGCTTGTAGGCGGCTTCGGCCGAGAGGTTGCGGCCCAGGTTCATGTGGGCGAAGCCGAGCAGCCCGCAGACCTTCCCGTCCGCGCCGCCGAGCGACAGCGTTTTGCTGAGCGGTCCCACGGCCTCCTCGTAGCGGCCCAGCCGGATGAGGGCGAAGCCGAGGTTCTTCTGCGCGCGGCGGTAGTCGGGGAACTTCTCCACCGCCCGCTCGAAGGCGGCGACGGCGTTGGTCAGGTCGTCGGTCTGGAAGCGGAGGTTGCCCAGCGTGTAGTCGAAGGCGGCGCTGCTCTCGGGCTTCACCTTGGCGGAGAGTTCGGCGATGGCCTTGGCCGGATCGTCGCGCAGCAGCGGGACGATGGTGTCGCGGTAGAAGGCCTGCTCCTCGGCGTTGAGGCGCGGCTCCTGTTCGCTCAGCACGCCGTAGCTGCCGAAGAGGCGCTTCACGAAGTCGGGATCGTTCCAGAC
>CBFGQE010000785.1:0-1632 GCA_965650815.1 uncultured bacterium | reverse complement strand
GGCGGCGATTGTCAGCGTGATCGGCCGCCGACGATGTCCGGTGAGGATCACCCAAAAAGCGATCCGGTGCCGAGCCGTCGGATGTCGTTCGTTGCAAGTGTTGGCGGCCGCCAGGCAGGCAGGCGTGCGGCTACCGGAGCCTCTATCCGACTGGGCAATTCGTTCGGCGCTCAAACGCCTCTATCTTGGCAATCTGGTTCACCGGTTCACGTTTGGTCGCCGGATCACCTACTACGCCATCGGGATGACCCGGAAGGATTTCCAACTGTCCGTCCACGACCACGCGACCCGTCGCCAGCAGCGCGAGTGGCTGCGTCAAATCGAAGACGATGAGCTCGATGCCGCCATCAGAAACCGACGTGCCGTAATCAAGTGGCTTCCGCCTCCGCGTCCTCATGCCACACCGCTGGAAGGCGCGGGAATTGATCCCGAACTGATCGACTTCGGCCCGGCCTGAGCCCCGGCTTCGTCGGTCGCTGATTTCTCAGACTTCACCGGCAGAGCGGGAGGGACACACAGATCCTGAGACAGACCGTCCGACAGACTCCTTGAAAGACTTTCTACAATCTTATGGGCCGAGCCTCTCCACACCGCCTCAGCTATGACTCCACCAAGTCCTTCACTGGCTCTCCACTTAAACAGAAACCTGAAACAGCACCTTTGAAAGCAGAAGCTAAGAAAAGCAGAAACTCTGTGAGAAAAGCCAGTCTTCGACTGGCACGAGAGAGACACGCGCTGGGCCTTCTGAATTCTCCAGAGGAAATCCCAAAGAGCGACCGAGCAGACGGGCGCACCTTTGCCTCGAATTCGGCCGGCCCGACCGGTCAGAAGCGGCTCCGTTGCTTTCGGTGGTGCCAGTTTCCGCTCTGCTGGGGATCCTTTTCACTGCTCGTAGTTCCACCGCCTGCTGGATTGCCCAGAGCGCGGACTGGGCGATGCTGGCCACCATGTGCGGCCGCTACCCGCTCACCCAGGTTCCCGACTTCGAAGAACTCTGCGATGTGGCCATCGAGTGGAAGGACTTCAAGCCGCGCTACAATATCGCCCCCACCCAGCGCGTCCCCATCGTCCGGCTTGAAGACGGCCACCTCGCCGTCGCTGAAGCCCGCTGGGGCTTGGTTCCGTCGTGGGCCGATGATCCGTCCATCGGCAACCGGATGATCAACGCGCGGGGCGAAACCGTGGCCGAGAAACCGTTCTTTCGCAGCGCTTTCAAAAGCCGCCGCTGCCTGGTCCCGGCCGACGGCTTCTACGAGTGGCAAAAGGTCGGGAAAGGCAAACAGCCTTGGCGCTTCGTGAAACCCGACAGGGGGCCGTTTCTCTTCGCCGGATTGTGGGAACACTGGCGACCCGACGAATCCGCCGACTGGCTGACCACCTTCACCATTATCACCACCACGCCTAACCAAATTGCCGAGGCCGTCCATGACCGCATGCGCGTCATCCTCGACAAGGCCGGTGCCCAAGCGTGGATGGCCCCGAAGGCCGCCCCCGCCGCGTTGAAGGACCTCTTGGCGCCGTGTCCCGGCATCTCATTGGAGCGCTACCCTGTGGGAGCCGCTGTCGGCAGCCCGTCCAACGACTCCCCGGCCGTGATCAAGCCCGCCTGAATCCGCAAAACTTCCCCTTGGC
>CBFGQE010000784.1:0-1635 GCA_965650815.1 uncultured bacterium | reverse complement strand
CCCGACCAACTTCGTCGAGATCACCGCGTCCCGGATCTTCGCCGCGCTCGAACCGAGCACCAACCAGCTCCGCCGTTTCCTGGCCGAGACCAACGTCGTCATCACCACTACCGACGGCCGGGGCCGTTCCACCGCCGACCGCGCCGAATACCTCGGCACCACGGGCGACCTCGTGCTGGACGGTCGCCGGGCCGAGATCCGGCGAGACGACTCGCTCGTCCTCGCCGAGCAGATCCGCATCAACCGCCTCACCGGTTCCGTCGCCGCCCGCACCAACGCCTTCATCCGCCTGCGCCTTCCCGTCTCCGCCGAACAGGCGGGCCGCTACGCCGTCTCCACCAACGCGCTGGCCGAGCTCGACGCCGACACGGTCCAGACTTTGGGCGACGAGCTGGTGGCCGAAGGCCGGGTGAAAGGCCGCGTGCTCGAAAACGGCGCGCTCGCCGGCACCATCGACACCCGTCGGCTCGCGGCCCGCTTCGACGCCGGCCGCAACGCGCGCCACATCGACGCCTTGGGCGAAGTGGTCATCCACCAGTTCCCGGTCAACGGCCGGACCAACTTCCTCTCCAAGGAACTCCTCGCCGAACATCTGGAGGCCGACATCTCTGCCGACAAGACGCTGGAGAAGCTCGTCGCCGACCAAGGCCTGCGGGTCGAGCAGCGTGAAGCCGCCACGGCGGGAACCACGAATGTCACCATCGCCGGAGCCCGGGTGGCCCAGGCGTGGTTCGGGCCGCTCAGTTCCCTGGAGCGCTTCGTCGCCCAGCGCGAAGTCCACGTCCGCAAAGGCGCCGACTACGTGCATGGCGACCGCGCGGTGTATCAGGCGACCAACCGCGTCGGCATCCTGGAACTGACCGGCGATCCCGTGGCCGTGCAGCGGGGCATGATGATCACCAACGCGACTTCGTTGATCTACCACGAGAAAACCGAAAAGGTCTCGGCCAGCGGCCGGTTCAACATCGTTCCCGTGGCGACGAACTCCCCGGCCCGGGCCGTTCCGTGACGGAGCGCCGCCATGAAGCCGGAACCCGCGCTTGCGGCCGCCGCCGCCGGGGCCAAGGTGCCGCCCGGAACGACGACGAAAACCGCAACCGGAGAAGCTGACCGAATGTCCCTGCTCAACACCGACAAGCTGATCAAGGCCTACCGCCAACGGCGCGTGGTCAACGGCGTCTCCATCCACGTCAACCCCGGCGAGATCGTCGGCCTGCTCGGCCCCAACGGCGCGGGCAAGACCACGACCTTCAGCATGGTCGTCGGCGTCGTCCGGCCCGATGAGGGCACCGTGACCTTCGACGGCCACGACATCACCGGCAAGGCCATGCACCAGCGCGCCCGGCTCGGCATCGGCTACCTCACGCAGGAGCCCTCCGTCTTCCGCAAGCTGACCGTCGAGCAGAACATCCTCGCCATCCTGGAGACCCTCGACATCGGCCGCGAAGAACGGCGCGTCCGGCTCAAGATGCTCCTGGACGAGCTGGACCTCGGCCGTCTGGCCAAGACCAAGGCGATGGCGCTCAGCGGCGGCGAGAAACGCCGTCTGGAGATCACCCGCGCCCTCGTCACCAGTCCCCGGATGCTGCTGCTGGACGAACCCTTCGCCGGCATCGACCCCATCGCCATCCACGA
>CBFGQE010000783.1:0-1645 GCA_965650815.1 uncultured bacterium | reverse complement strand
CTGCGCGACGTGCCGGTCTCGGCGATCCAGGAAACCCGCGCCGTGGGCTTCAACACCGATGCCGACGCGATTATCCGTGCGCTGCGGGAGGATCTCGATTTCGAGCCGCGCGGCGGGAAGATCCTGCTCCTCGGCGCAGGCGGCGCGGGCAGCGTGGCCGCGCTGCGTCTGGCGGCGGAAGGCGCGGGCCATCTCTGGCTGGTCAACCGCACGGCCGCGAAGGCCGAGGCGGTCGCGGCGGACATCCGGCAACGTTTTCCCGCCACCGGGGTTTCCGTGGGGTATCCGACCGGCCCCGTGGATCTGGTGCTGAACGCGACGTCTTTGGGCCTCAAGCCGGAGGACGCGCTGCCGTTGGACGGGGGAATGTTCGACCTGAAGCAGGCGCGGTTCGCCTACGACATGATCTATCGACCGGCCGAGACGCCGTTCCTGGAGCTGGCCGAGAAGGCCGGACTGAAGACGGCCAACGGTCTCGGCATGTTGCTCTACCAGGGCGCGAAGGCGCTGGAGATCTGGACCGGCCAACCGGCTCCCGTGGAGAAAATGCGGAAGGCTCTGAAGAAGGCGATCTACGGATGAACACGATGGAACAGTGGCTTGCCGGGAAGCTGGACGGACCCACCCCTGACCCCTCCCAGAAGGGGAACCGGTTACATGCGTTTGGTGGTCGAGTCGCGTCTTGCCTTATCCCCTCCTCGGAGGGGGCAGGGGTGGGTTTTCCCGATCTTTCCCGCAACGGACTCTCCAACTGAGCCGCATGGAAATCTTCACCAACATCTTCGACGCGGAACGCTGGGCGGCGGTGCCGTTCCACTTCTGGTCGTTTGTGCTCTTCGTCTTCGGCAGCATGTGCGGCAGCTTCTTCAACGTCTGCATCTACCGGATGCCGCTGGGTCAAAGCGTCGTCTCCCCGCCGTCGCACTGCCCGCACTGCAAGTATTCCATCCCGTTCTACCTGAACATCCCGCTCGTCACCTGGCTCTGGCTGCAGGGCAAGTGCGCCAACTGCAAGGCTCCGATCTCTCCCCGCTATTTTCTCGTGGAACTGCTCACCGGCATCCTCTTCCTCGTTTGTTGGCTGCTCTACGGAAAGACCAGTCCGGGCGTGGCGCTCGCGATGTGCGTGCTGGTCAGCGGGCTGCTGGTGGCCACGTTCATCGACCTGGAACACTTCATCATCCCGGACGAGATCACCATCGGCGGAATGATCGTGGGCATGGTCTTCTCCTTCCTCGTGCCGGCGATGCACGGGGCGACGAACGCGGTGGACGCGATGAAGTCCGGCTTCTGGGGCTTGGCCATCGGCGGCGGCGTGGTCTATGCGATCCTGCGCGGCGGCAAGCTGCTCTTTGGCAAACAAACGGTCGCGCTGGAACCCGATTCCAAGATCGTCTTCGGCGAAACGGGCGTGACACTGCCCGACCAGGAGATCCCCTACGAAGACCTCTTCTATCGCAACAGCGACGTCATCCGCTTCCGCGCCAAGACGCTCACGCTGCCCGAGAAAACCTACACCGACGTGGATGTCGAAATGTCTCTCGTGCTGCTGAAAATCGGCAACGAAGAGTTTAAGCCCGATGACATCGCCAGCATGGAGGCGGTCACGGACCAGATCGTCCTGCCGCGCGAGGCGATGGGCTTC
>CBFGQE010000782.1:0-1645 GCA_965650815.1 uncultured bacterium | reverse complement strand
GGAACGACTGGAAATGGCAGCTCAAGCACCGCATCACGACGGTCGAGCAGCTGGAGAAGTTCCTACCCACCCACACCCCCGAGGAACGTCTCGGCGCCGTGCTGGCCGGCGAGAACAAGCTGGCGATGGCCATTCCGCCCTACTTCTTCAGCCTGATCGACGCGGCCGACGAGAACTGCCCGATCCGCCGCCAGGTCGTGCCGCGCGTCGAGGAGACCCATACCGCCTCCTGGGAGATGAGCGATCCCTGCGGCGAGGATTCCCACTCGCCCGTGCCCGGATTGGTCCATCGCTACCCCGACCGCGTGCTCTTTCTCGTGACCGACCGCTGCGCGGCCTACTGCCGCTACTGCACGCGCTCGCGGCTCGTGAGCAACGCCAGCGGCTACGATTTCCATCCCGAGTTCGACCGGCAGATCGCCTACATCCGCGAGCACCCGGAGATCCGCGACGTGCTCCTGAGCGGCGGCGACCCGCTGCTCTTCAGCGACGAGAAGCTGGAATACCTGCTGACCAAGCTGCGCGAGATCCCGCATGTCGAGTTCCTCCGCATCGGCTCCCGCGTGCCAATTTTCCTCCCGCAGCGCATCACGCCGGAACTCTGCGCCATGCTGCGGAAGTTCCATCCGCTCTTCATCAGCGTCCACACCAACCACCCGCGCGAGCTCACCACCGAGGTGCGCGACGCGTTGGGCCGCCTAGCCGACGCCGGCATCCCGCTCGGCAACCAGTCCGTGCTGCTCAAGGGTGTGAACGATTCCCTGCCCGTGATGAAGGCGCTCGTGCAGAAGCTCCTCATGTGCCGGGTGAAGCCCTACTATCTCTACCAGTGCGACCTCATCGCCGGCTCCGCCCACCTGCGCGCCAGCGTGCAGAAGGGACTGGAGATCATGGAGGGCCTGCGCGGCCACACCACCGGCTACGCCGTGCCGCAATACGTCATCGACGCCCCCGGCGGCGGCGGCAAGGTCCCGATCAACCCGGAATACATCAAGCAGCTCAACGGCCGCCGCGTGGTCATCCGGAACTTTGAGAACCGCGTCTTCGAGTATCCCGAGGACGAACGCGGCCAGCCCCAGTTCCACGCGGCCCACGGCCACGACATCGGCGTGTGGAAGGATTGAGCGGCGTTCCTCCGCCTTGATCCCGCAGGGGGTGAACCGGACCGGCCGCTTCCGCCGGCGCCTCTTGCGGAGACCATGCCCGGTCCGAAAATGCGCTTGCGCGAAACGCCGAACCGGGCGACCTCCTGAAGCGTCATCCCATTGGAAACCGGGCGCTTCGTGGTCATGAAAAATTCGTTCTTCCCGTTGGTTTGGGCGTGGGCCGGGCTGGCCCTCCTGCCGGTTGCGGCCCGGGCCGATCTCCTCGTCACCCGGCCGGGCAACCACCTCGCACTGGCCGTCGCCACCATCGACGAGGCGACCGGTGCGCCGAAGGCCGACTTCATCCCGTTCGTCTCCGCCGTCTCCATCGATGGCGGCGTCTTCGGCGCCGACGGGGATTTCTACCTGCCCACGACGACCTATGGGCTCGGCTCGATCCACCGCTTCGACGGCCGCACGGGCGAGTTCATCCGGCAGTTCGTGGCCTACGACTCGCTCCACATCACGATGCCGACGGCCTGCCGGTTCGGACCCGATTC
>CBFGQE010000781.1:0-1646 GCA_965650815.1 uncultured bacterium | reverse complement strand
AATTCGCGGGCATCGCCGATGTGGCCGACGAGCGCGGCCTTGGGCAGCTCGAACTTCTTAACGTCGGCTTTGGCGGCCGGAGCCGCCGGTGCTTCGGCCGAACGGTCGCTCACGGAAGCGGCCGCGCGGACGACGTTCGTGTCGGCCGGACGGGCGACGAGATCCTTCACGTAGTAGGACGCCAACGCCGCGATGTCGGACCAGTCGAAGCGCCGTTCCACGATGCCTCGTCCAGCCGCGCCACGACGACGCGCTTCGTCCGGATGGGAGGCCACTTCGCGGAACAACGCGGCCAAGTGCGACGCGCTCGGCTCCAGCAAAACGCCTTCACCGCAGAGCGGGACATTGCCCACGTTCCGGCCGATGGACTGGTCGCGCGCGGTGATGAACCAACCGGCGTCGAGCGAGACGAAGTCGGCCGTCGAACCGCCCTGGGTCACGACCACCGGCAGGCCGCAGGCCATCGCCTCCAGCACCGGCATTCCGAAGCCTTCGCCGCGATACGGATGGACCAGGCAATCGCACGCCGCGTAGAGCGACGGCATTTTGTCGGCGGGCAGTTCCTCGGTCAGATGGACGATCTCCGGGGCGTTCGGCTGACGACGCGCTGCGGCGATCATGTCCGCCGCCGTCTGGCCGCGATAGACCGAGCCGCCGCCGAAATCCTTGATCACGAGACAGACGTCGTCCGTCGCCTTGAAGGCGTTCAGGTAGGCGTTGAGCAGCACGTCCGGCCCCTTGCGGTGGATGGTGCCGCCGACGAAGAGGAACTTGAACTTCTTGCGCGTGGGCAGAGCGAGCGGCGCGACGCCGGGACGGAACTTCCGCGTATCCACGCCGTTGGGCAGCACGCGGACCTTCTGCGGCGGGACGCCCGAGGTGACATACATGCTCCGCACGACGCGCGAAGGCACCCAGAACTCGTCCACGTTGCCGGCCTGCGCGACCCATTCCTGCGGCAGCGCGCCGTATTCCCAGGGCTGGATCACGACCAGTTTGCCCTCCGACACCGGCAACCAGTTGGGCGGCCATTGGTGGCGGATGGTGAGCGCGACGCCTTCGGGCGCGTGGACCGCCACGTTGCGGGCCAGCTTCTTCATCGCCGGATCGTGCGCGGCGGCAGCAGCCATCGGCTGCGACGAGACGCAGGTCAGGCGAACGGAGCCGGTATCGGCCAAGTGGCCCGACAGTTCGCGGTTAATGTGCGACAGGCTGCCGTAGTCGAGGAACGAACCTTCCCAAGCCACGACCGGGCGCGAGGGTTTGTTCGCACTGGCCGTCTTCAATCCGGCGATGTGGCCGTCGAACGCCTCACGGAAAGTTTCCAGCGAAGTGACCATGCGGATCGCGGGCCAAGGTTCGATGAACACCCAGTCGGCCGGGTCTTTCCAGCCGAGCAGATCCGGGCCTTTCAGCGGCTCAAAGACCAGCGTGGGAATCCCCGCCAGCGCGGAGAAGGTCTTGCCCCATGAATCGGCCCCGACCAGTCCGGCGCAGCCGCCAATGGTCGCCATCTGCTCCGCGAAGCTCTGGCCGCGCGCATCCACGCAACCGGGCAGCGCGGGATATTCCTTCGCCTCGGCGGGCAACCCGAGGATCACTGGCTCGAAGCCGCGCGCGATCACGTGGGCCACGACGTCGGGCCA
>CBFGQE010000780.1:0-1648 GCA_965650815.1 uncultured bacterium | reverse complement strand
TCTGACGGTAGGAAACACGGCTCGGGCTCCCGTGATCACCGGGCAGCCCGCCGCGCAGAGCGTGCTGGTGGGTGCGAGTGCCAGTTTCAGTGTCGTCGCCACCGGCTCCGCGCCGCTCGCCTACCAGTGGCAGAAAGACGGCATCGACATCATCGGCGCGACCTCCGCCAGCTACACGATCGCCAGCGCCACGCTGGTGGATGCCGGCAGCTACACGGTGGTCGTGAGCAACTCCGGTGGCGCGGACACGAGCGTCCCTGCGCTCCTGACTGTCACCGCACCCGTCGGTGGCGCGGTTGTCGACGACTCGTTCGCCGATGGCAACAGCAGCAACGAAAACTTTGCCACCGGTTCGCTCCGGATCTTCAACGGTCGCAGCGCCAACACGCGCGTCGATTCCGTCGGCTCCGTCGCATTCACGATCGCGTCCACCAGTTCCGATGCGTTCTGGGCGCACTTCACCGAGTCCGGTGCGCCGGTTTCGCTCGCCGTGGGCGAGACCCTGAAGGTCGAGGTTGCGTTCTCGCTCACCGGCTTCGTCGGCACGGGTCAGGATATCCGCTTCGGCGTCTTCAACTCCGCCGGCACCCGCAACACGGTCAACCTCACCGGCGGCATGAACAGCTCGCTGTTCGCCGACGATCTCGCCTATGGCGTGCGGTATGTGGCGAGCAACAGTTCTGCGCCGTTTACCCTGCTCAAGCGCAACGCCGTGGGTGCCACGGCCAATCCGAACAACCCGTTTAACTCGACCAACGCGACCGACTGGGCGCCGGTTACGGCGGCGGCGAGCGGCACGAGCACCATCGCGTCCCTCACCAGCGGCACGCCCTACGTGCTCGCCTACACCATCCATCGTGAGAGCGAGACCAACACCGTGGTGACCTCCGCCGTCACCGGCGGCAGCCTGCCGGCGGGCTACAGCCGGACCGCCACGGACACGGCCACGACGCTCACGAGCTTCGACTATTTCGCCTTCCGCATTGCCAATAACACGTTCGCCACCGGCGTCACCTTCACGCGCCTCAAGGCGAGCGTGGAACGCGTGGCACCGGTCATCACGACGCAGCCGGTCTTCTCCGACGGCACGGCCGCAACCACCCTGTCGGTCGGCGGCTCCACCATCCTTTCCGTCGGGGCGTCCGGTTCGGGGCTCAGCTACCAGTGGTATCGGGGTGGCTCGGTCCTCGCGGGCGCCAATGCCGCCACGCTCGCGCTGTCCAACGTCCAGCTCACGGATGCCGGCAGCTACACGGTGGTTGTGTCCAACCTCGCGGGCTCCGTGACCAGCTCCGCCGCCGCGCTCACCGTTACGGGCGGCATCACCGCCCCCACGATCACGACCCAGCCGGTTGACCTCACGGTTGCCGAAGGTTCGGGCGGCAGCTTCACCGTCGCCGTCACCGGCACGGCGCCGTTTACCTACCAGTGGTATAAGAACGGCTCGCCCCTTGCGGGTGCGACCGCGGCGACTTACACGATCGCCTCGGCCGTCCCTGCGGATGCCGGCAGCTACAGCGTGGTCGTCACCAATGCGGCGGACAGTGTCACCAGCGCCGCCGCCTCCCTGACGGTGGAGGGCATCGGCGACATCGCGCTCAACGGCTACGCCGCCGCCGTCACCGGTGGCGCCGCCGGCCCCACGGTC
>CBFGQE010000779.1:0-1650 GCA_965650815.1 uncultured bacterium | reverse complement strand
GGAGATCCTTCTCCAGCCGCGTTGGCGTGTTGGTGGAAGCGTCCGCCGGATGTCTGAACAAGACATGCGTTGCCAGAAGAACCACCCACAGGCGGAGGCAGGTGCGAAGAGGATTCATGGCGGCACGGCTTCTACTTCTTCACCTGTTCGGTGATCCACTCGGAAACCGCCTTCAACGCCGCCGGGTTGAAGGTTTCCTCGATCTGGCCGTATTCGCTGATCGCGCCGGTGGTGCAGGTCTGGAAGAGGTGGTTCAGGCCGGGGAACTCGATGGTCTTCACTAGGGTGTTTCCACCGGCCTTCAACGCGGTGGCGATGGCGTCGAGGTTGTCCTTGGAGGCGACCTGGAGATCCTTCTCGCCGTTGAGCGCGAGCACGGGGCACTTCACCCGGCGCAGCGTCGGGCGCGGGTCGTGGGCCAGGAGCTGACGAAACCAAGGTGACGACGCCATCTGCACCTGGCGTTCGAGCATGTCGTCGGTCAAGCCCATCGCCTGCCGTTGTTCGGGGGTGTATTCCGCCAACTGTTCGACGTTGGCCTGGCGCACGATCGTTTCGGCCTCGGCCCGGGTTTTGGCGGCGATCAGCTTGGGATACATCGCGCGCTGGGCGGCGGCGATCTTGGCGAGGGTCTTCTCGTCCATGCCCATGACGCGGCCGAGGTCGATGCCTTGGCGCACGAGCAGTTCGTCCATCGGCACGCCGACGCCGGCGAGCAGGACGAGGAACGCAATGTCGTCCGGCTGCTTCACCGCGACCAAGGGCGCGACCACACCGCCTTCGCTGTGGCCGACGAGGCCGATGCGTTTGGCGTCGATCTCTGGCCGGGCCTTCAGCCAATTCACGGCGGCCAACGCGTCCTCGGTGAAGTCCAGATGCGTCGCGGTGCTGAAGTCGCCGGTGGACTTCGCGACGCCCCGGTCGTCGTAGCGCAGGACGGCGATGCCCGCGCGGGTGAGATGATCGGCCAACACGAGGAACGGCCGATGGCTCAGGACGTATTCGTCGCGGTCCTGCGGGCCGGAACCGGAGATGAGCACCACGGCGGGATGCGGTCCGGTGCCGCGCGGCAGGGTCAACGTGCCGGCCAAGGTCACTCCGGCGGCCCGGTTCTCCACGCGCACCTCTTCCTCGGCGTAGGGATAGGGCCGCTTCGGTTCCTGCGGGCGATGGAGCGCGACGGCTTGGGCGAGGCGTTTGAAGACGAGCGGGGTCTTGCGTCCACCCTGCTGCCACTGGCCGACCAGCTCCGAGCCGTCGGCATTGAACCGTCCGTCGAACGAACCGCCGATCAGCGCGATCTTCAGGCTGACTTCGGCGTTGGTCTCCGTGACCGAGCTGAGCGGGATGCGGGAATGGCCCTGATCGAGGCTGACGAGGACGCCGTTTGGCTGGCCGGTCGGCGAGTTGGTGATCTCCAGCCCGAGGCGCAGTTCGATGACGGGCGTGGGTTTGAGCGAGCCTTGCCAATGACCGGCGAGGCCTTTGCCGGGAAGGCCCTGGCTGGGAGTTTCGCCGGTCGAAGAGGCGGCGCGTTCGGTGCGCTGGAGTTGGAAGGGAACGGACTGGCCGCCTTGGATGAACTGGCCGGCGATGCTCTGGCCGTTGGTGGACACGTTGCCGGCGAAGGCCGGGTCGCCCGGCACGTTC
>CBFGQE010000778.1:0-1657 GCA_965650815.1 uncultured bacterium | reverse complement strand
GCATGACGTGCGGGAAGTTGTGCAGGATCTGGAGGTAGAATTCGCGCCAGATCAGTTCGCTGGTGAAGGTGTCGAGGTTCTTGAGCTGATCGGGCGAAGCGCCGTCGCGCAGGGCGTTCAACTTTTGGAGGATCGTGCGGATGCCGATGGTGCCGGCGCGGAGATGAGGCGACAGGCGCGACGTGCCGGGATCGGCCGGAAAATTGCGGCCCTCGCCGTAGCGCAAGGCGGCGGAAGCGAGGAAGCGGTCGAGCGACTCGCGAGCGGCCTTTTCCCCGGCGGGCCACAGTTCCTGCGACGTGGGATGGCCGAGCTGGGCCGGATCGGTGAAGAGCGGTTCCGAAGCGAGATTGAGCGGAGGCAGTTTGGCCGCCGGGAGCTTGGGCAACGGGGGCGGAATGGGCTTCGCCTTCCACGCCTTCGAGTAGGGGGTGAAGACCGTGTAGGGCTGGTTGGCCTTGGTGAGAACCTCCTTCTCCTCCCAGACGACGGCGTCCTTGCAGATGCGGAGCTCGACGCCGATGCCGCGGAGGTTCTCGCGCACCCGCCGGTCACGGGCCTGGGAATAGGGCTCGTAGCGGTTGTTGGTGAACACGGCCTGGGCGCCCGACTGCTGGGCGATCTGGGGAATGACCTGCTCCGAGCGTCCGCTGCGGACGATGAGTTGGTAGCCCAGCGTTTCGAGGTTTTTGGCCAGGCTCTCCAGCGACCGGAGCAGGAAGGAAACGCGGATGCCGCCGACATCGCGTCCGGTGCGGAACGAATCCTCCAGCACGAAGACCGGCACGACGCGCTCGGCCGCTTGGGTGGCCTCGAAGAGCGCGGTGTTGTCGATGACGCGCAGGTCGCGTCGGAACCAGTGGAGGACGATTTTCAAAGATTCAGTTGAAACCACGATAATACAGTCGCCCCCGGTCTTGATCTACTACCGCTGTGATCCATCCGCCTTTGCTCATAATGAGAATTCCCTTCTCAAACGGTTCTACTTTCATCCAGCGGCGTGCGAACTTGCCGAAATCATGGGATTGAATCGTAGTCTCACCAATGTCTTCACGAGAGACACCATGCTCGATCATGAGCTGTATGGCATACTCGCGACAAATTTTTGGATCGGCGTCAAACCGCAGGCAGAAGTTCCAGTATTGCCAGCCAGCGCTCTCTGAAAAATAGACCCTTTTCGCTGTTCCAGGGAGGCTGTCTGGTGGCGAATCGTGTAAGAAAAGGGCTGCCAGAAGCAGAATTCCTCCGCCGATCAAGGACAGCTTAAGGGGCTTGAACATCGCTGCACTAGTTGCTTTCCGGCCGGTTCCGCTTCAGCCCCACGGCGTGGGCGATGTCGTCGAACTCTTCGCGGCTGACTTCGTGGAGTTCCTTGCCCTTGGCCTTGAGCTTCTCGTTGATCTTGATGGCCTTCTCCGTCATCTCCTCGTGCGTTTCCTTGGAGCCTCCGGCGAGGACGAAGTTCGGTCCCTGCGTGACGCGTTTGTGGCCGTCGGAGTCGAGTCCGACGCCGATCATGACGGCTTTCTTTTTGGCGGGCTTGGCCATGCGCGGAGGGTAGGCGACGACGTTTGGACTGCAAGCGGCGGATGGGAAAGGCGGGGAAACATCGACCGTCGAACATTCAACGCTGAACGCGGAGGTTCGGAAGAACCCA
>CBFGQE010000777.1:0-1657 GCA_965650815.1 uncultured bacterium | reverse complement strand
CGCCGACCGCCAGACGGATGCCCTCCCCGTTCGGACGATCCGGCCCCCGTTGTTGTTTCCGACTCGCACCGGAGCGCGTCCCGGCGGAACGATGCTCCGCGCTCCGGGAAACAGCCCGCCCGTCTCAAGGCACCCCTGGAAACAGCGAGGAACCCAAAGTTTGAAGGACGAGCCGCCGCCGCAGGCCGGGCATTCTTGCCGGCAGTATTCTACACGTTGTAGGCCGGGTTCCCCAACCCGGCGCTGGCGCAACCCTTCACCCACTGCGCCGCCGCGCTTCCGGCTCTCGTGCCGGTGGCGAAACATCCCTGCATGAGATAGCCGCCGGTTGGCGCTTCCCAGTCGATCATCTCGCCCGCCACGAACACTCCCGGAAAACGCCGCAGCATCAGCGTTTCGTCCAGCTCGCTCCAACGCACGCCGCCCGCTGACGAGATCGCTTCCTCGATGGGACGCGGCTTCGTCAGCGGGATCACGCAGCGCTTCGCTTCGCGCGCCAGCGATTCCGCGTCCTCCCAACGCTGACGCCCCAGAATCGCGCCCGCCGCTTCGCCCAAACGCCAACGGGCGGTGGCTTCCGCGAGGAAGTTCCGCTTCACGCCCTGCATCTTCGCCGCGAGCTGTTCGCGGGTGAAGCTGGGCTTGAAGTCGATGGCGATGGCCGGCTCCGGCATCGCCCGCAGCGCCGCACCGAGTTGGTAGATCGCGCCGCCTTCCAATCCGTAGCGCGTGACCAGCAGTTCGCCGATGGCCAGGCGCCCGCCCGCACGGACGTGGATGTTCTTCAACGGCTGCCCTTCCACCTTCTCCAGAACCGTTGTCGGCCAAGGGTGCTCCCAGCCGCAGTTGGCCGGAGCCAAGGAATTCACGCCGATCCCCAGCGCCTCGAAGAGTCGCGTCCAACCGCCATCCGAACCCGTTCCGCTCCACGATCCGCCGCCCAGCGCGAACACGACCGCATCGGCCGTGGCGACCGCGCCGTTGGCAAAGCCGAGACGATGCGGACGCCCCGGGTCCAGCGCGGTCCAGCGATGGTTCATCTGGAAACGAACACCCGTGCCGCGCAGCCGTTCCACCCATCGTCGCAGCAACGGCGCGGCCTTCATCTCCTTCGGATACACCCGGCCGCTGGTGGCTTGGAACGTCTCCACGCCGAGTTCCGCCGCCCACGCGCGTAAAGCCGAGGGATCGAACTCCGCGAGCAGCCGACTCCAAAAACCGTTGGGTTGCTCCGGCCCCGAATAGCGCGTGGCGAAGCGGTCGAGCGGTTCCCCGTGCGTGAGATTCAATCCGCCCCGCCCGGCCACGAGAAACTTGCGGCCGACCGACGGCTTCGCGTCATGGAGCGTAACCTGGAGCCCGGCCACAGCGGCGACCTCCGCCGCTCGCAACCCGGCGGGTCCGCCGCCGATCACGGCAACTTGGGAATGACTGTTCAGAGCCCGCAGGCTAGCGAGCGCGCCGCTTGGCCCGGAAGCAGAATGAGGTGGGACCATCAGGCAGACTTTCGGCCGTCTTTAGAAACCTTGGTGAGGGGACGCCTCTTCCATCGCGTCCTCGCGGACGAGACCGTCCACGCTCCCGAACCCTTGAAAATCCGCTCCGCTTCCTGAAGGTGGCGGCCGATGCAACCCCAGCCGCTGGATATCGACCGCCT
>CBFGQE010000776.1:0-1658 GCA_965650815.1 uncultured bacterium | reverse complement strand
GGCCCAGGAATGTATTGGTTTCATGCGGTTGCGGAAAAACGGTTGTCTGGCCGGGCGCGGTCCAGGCGGCATTGCGGCCGAACGCGACTCGGGCGGCTCCAAGGTTGTTCGCCGGACCCGCCTGCGCAACAGCACGACGCTGACCGTGACCACTTGGATACTCCGTCAGTTTAAGCGCACCCCACTGTGGGCTGCCTAGGGATGATATTGCGTCAGCCCGTTGGAGATTTTTGGTCCCGCGCGGTTTCGGGTGGATAGAGCGAAACGCGGAGTATCGCTCCCTGCTCCGCGCCGCAAGGCTGCTTCGGACAAAGGGCAGTGGACCGGTTCAACGGCCCCGCTTCGGATCGTGGACGAGCAAGGGAAGCATCGCCTCCGCATAGCGCCGACCCAACTCGCGATAGCCCGCCGCCGTGAAATGCAGCCGGTCGCGCAAGGCCGCACAGCCGGCTGAAGACACGACATGGGCCGTGGGAATCGTGGCCGGCAGCTCACCGATGATCCGGTTCATGCTCGCACAGGCGCCGTTCTGGTCCGCGTGGACCACTTCACCCGCCAGCAACGGAACCTCGCTGGCTTTGAGGTCGAGATCCTTCAACAGGTTCTCATAGATGCCCTTCACCTTGGCGGGCCACTCCTTGTCGTTGGTGTTGGATTCGCCTTGGTGCAGAAGGATGCCTTTGATCACGCCGTCCCGCTGCGCGATCTTCGCCATGGCGACGAGGTGCTGGTAGGGATTGCCGCTGTAGGTGGCGATGGTGTTGGTCATCCAGTTCGGCGCCTTCGCCACGTAGGTCTGGAAGGTGTCCTTCTCGAACAGCTCGATCTTGCACCCGCCGATGGCGACGTTGACCACGCCGACCGAGATGTGCGGCGGCAGATTGGAGACGAGTGCCCGGCCGAAGTAATCCGCCGGTCCCAGTCCCGCCGAAGGGCGCGACAGTGGTGGCACCGCCGGATACCACAGGCCTTTCGTCCGTGCCTGCTTGGGAAAATCCACGCAGGCCAGCATCTGGAACCGCTCATCGACCGGCCCCTGGTCCTCCGGCGCGATTCCCGGGAAACCTTCCATGTTCGACTGGCCGAAGCAGAGGAATACGTAGCGGGTCTTCTCCGGAGCCGCTGCCGGACCAGTGGTGCAACCGCTCGCTAGCCCGAAGAGCATTCCGGTCAACAGGAGCCAAGGCAGAGGAAGTTTCATGGCGTTGGGAGAGTGGGGTTGGGGCAGTAGTCCCGTTCCTGATAGTCGAACCAGTCGAAGTCGGCCGGGCGACGGGTGCCTGCCATGTCCTCGCAGGCCATGCCGACGAAGGCGCCGGTGAAGTTCGGCTGGCCTGGCGCGGAGCATTCATCCGAGAGGATGCTGGCGTCGAAGATCTCGGGCAGCCAACGCCAGTCGGCGTCCACGCCCTCGACTTTGTAGGCGAAATGCAGCCGCTCGAAGTCCACTTCCACGCGCAGATGCACGCGCTTGCCGGTCGGAATGGGAATGGGCGGCGTGAAGGCGTCGGCCATGAGCGCGTCGGGAATGCACGACATCACGCGCAGATGTTTGCCGATCGTCTCGTCGTGCGTGAGGTGGAGGTAGTGCAGCTTGGTGCTGTTGTAGTAGCAGACGAGGCCGGCCATCTGCTGGAAGTGTTCGGGCTCGAACTCGA
>CBFGQE010000775.1:0-1659 GCA_965650815.1 uncultured bacterium | reverse complement strand
CGCTCAAGGTCGAGGCGGGCGAGATCGTCACGCTCATCGGCGCCAACGGCGCGGGGAAAACGACCACGCTCCGGGCCATCTCCGGCATGTTGAAGCCCAAGTCCGGCCAGGTGCGCTACGAAGGTCGCGACATCACCGGCGTGCCGCCGCACAAGCTGGTGGGCCAAGGTCTGGCCCATTGCCCGGAAGGCCGCATGGTCTTCGCCAACCTCACCGTCCGCGAAAACCTCCAGATGGGCGCCTACCTCCAGCGCGACAAAAAGGTCATCGCCCGCGAGGAGGAGTTTGTCTTCGCCACCTTTCCCCGCTTGAAGGAGCGCGAAACCCAGCTCGCCGGCACGCTGAGCGGCGGCGAACAGCAGATGCTCGCCATTGGCCGCGCGTTGATGGGCCAACCGCGGTGCCTGTTGCTGGATGAACCCTCCCTCGGCATCGCCCCGCTGCTGGTGAAGCTGATCTTCGAGAAGATCGTGGAGCTGAACCGCTCGCGGAAGCTGACCATTCTGTTGGTCGAGCAGAACGCCAATCTCGCGCTGGAGATTTCCCATCGCGGTTACGTTCTGGAAACGGGCCGCATTCTTCTGAGCAACGACGCCGCTACGCTGCGGGCTGATCCGAAGGTCCGGGAGGCGTATCTCGGCGGCTGATCAGCCGCTCCTCTTCGTCTTCCTCCTTTTCCGCCGTTTTTGAAGACGAGGACGAAGAGGAGGATTGGAGGGTCGCGTGACATTCCCCCGCGAGCCCGGTCTGACCCGAATACATGCCGTCGCCACCGCACCGTCTGCCATCGCGCCGCCAACCGGTCGGCGGGGATAGTTTTCTGAAACCAATCGGAGGCCCCGGGGTTTCCAGAAAACATGTCCCGGATCGCATCCAAGTTTGAACATTTCGCCGCCCCGCAGCGTCCACCAGCCATCTCTCCGGGAGAATGAAGGCCACCTTCCAAGCAGCGTTGTCGGCGTCGTTGATCGCCGGGGTCGCCGCCGCGCTCTGCGGCTGCTCCGCCGCACACTACAAGCAATCGGCCGACGACGAGGCCTACCGGGCGCTTTCCGGCAAGACGGACCAGGTGCGGAACAGCGAACCGGACTTCAGCATCGAGCAGACCAACCGCGTGGTGCTGGACCCTTTGCCGATCCGGACAGAGCCCCCGGATTTCCTCGGGCTGGAGGACGGCTTGGCGGAGGTCGGCGCGCACATCGTCTCGCTGGACGAGGCGCTGAAGCTCGCGGTGCGGCACAACCGCTCCTATCAGTCGCGCAAGGAAGGGCTCTACCTCTCCGCGCTCAGCCTCACGCTGGCCCGGCACCGCTTCACCCCGATCTTTTCCGGAAATGTCGCCGCCGAAACCCAGAAGCGGGTGGACGACCTCGTGGAAGACCAGACGGTGAGCGTCGGCGGCGGAGTGGGCGCGGATTGGCTGGTCCGGGACGTGGGCCGGATCTCGACGGCGTTCACCACGGATTTTCTCCGATTCCTCACCGGCGACCCGCGTTCGGTGACGTCGTCCCGCCTGGGCGCGACCTTCAGCCGTCCGCTGCTGCGCAACGCCGGGTTCAAGGCCGAGATCGAGGCGCTCACGCAGGCCGAGCGGAACCTGCTCTACGACCTGCGGGACTTCACCCAGTTCCGGAAGGATTTCAGCGTCCAGATCGCCTC
>CBFGQE010000774.1:0-1659 GCA_965650815.1 uncultured bacterium | reverse complement strand
GAAGCCGTGAAGCCGGAGTATAACGACTTCGCGATATGATGGAGGGGCTGCTGACGGCCGAGTTTGGCTACTACGTCCTCGCCGGGTTCGTCGCCCAGATGATCGACGGCGCGCTGGGCATGGCCTACGGCGTGACGGCGACCAGCATTCTCATCGGATCGGGAGTGTCGCCGGTGGCCGCCAGCGCCACGGTGCATGCGGCGGAATGCGTCACCACCGGCGCATCTGCCCTGTCGCACCACGCCTTCGGCAACGTCAGCAAGACGCTCTTCAAACGCCTGCTGATCCCCGGTGTCATCGGCGCGGCCATCGGCGCCTACATCCTCAGCTCGTTGCCTGGCGACAAGCTCAAGCCCTACATCGCCGCATATCTGCTCATCATGGGCGCGGTGATCATCCGCAAGGCGTTCCGCAAGCCGGGGAACAAGGAAGTCACGACGCATCTCAGCCCGTTGGCTTTTTTCGGCGCGATGATCGACGCCATCGGCGGCGGTGGCTGGGGACCGATCGTGGCCTCCAACCTCATCGCCCGGGGCAACGCCATGCGCGAAGCCATTGGCAGCGTCAACGCGGTGGAGTTCTTCGTCACCCTGTCGTCCTCCATCGTCTTCATGCTGACACTGAAGCTGACCCATTGGCAGATCATCCTCGGCTTGGCGCTCGGCGGCGTGATCGCCGCGCCGCTCGGAGCCTGGGCCTGCAAGCGGGTTCCGCAGAAGCCGTTCATGATCCTGGTGGGAATCCTGATCATGGGGCTGAGCCTGCGGACGCTGTTCAAGTCCTTCAACTGAGCCGCCACCGGGCGGGGTTTTCAGTAGCCGTATTGACGGGTGCCGTTGAGCAGGACGAAGCCCGTCCGCTCCAGATACCAGTTGAAGTCTGCCCTTCCAGCCGCATCGAAGTTCTGCCGCGAAGGATAGGCGTAAATGACCCTAGAATACTTGGAGGTCCGGCTCTGCCATCGTTTGATCTCCGAATGGCCGTCGGCAAAGGAGAAGCCGCAGGCTCCGTTGTGGTAGGAGGCGGGAATGTCGGACCAAGCCCCCTCGGTTGGGCCGTTGATGAAATAGCCGTCGTTGATCGAGTCCGGGAGCTCGTCGATGAACAGCCATGTCTTCGAGGGATTTGGCACATCGGACTGTTTGAGGAACTGCTTGCGGTCGGGAAACCCCCAGTTCTTGCCGCTGGCGGTCTCGTCGTTGCCCGTGCTGAAGCGGCCGAAGAACGCGTTCATCGCGAGGCTGCGGTTGCGCTGCTTGAAGCCGCGCTGTTGCTGCACCGGGCTGAGGTAGATGTCGGCGGGACACTTGTAGGCGCCGACCACGCCGCCGGTGTAGCGGCCCAGCACGCCGTTCGCCACCCAGGCGTTGTTGGTCACGCTTTGGTCTGAAACCGAAGTGCTGGCTCCCCAAGTCATCACATTGTTGACCCAGTTGTTGAGGGCCCCGCTGTTGATGGCGGCGATGGTTTCATTGACGCCGTAGTTGTTGGCCACCCGGTCGGAGTTTTCTCCCGAGTAGAGGTGCCAAGCAATGGTCAGCTGTTTGGTGTTGTTCAGGCATCCGATGCCTTGGGCCTTGGTCTTCGCCTTCGACAGCGCGGGCAGAAGCATCGAGGCGAGGATCGCGATGATGGCGATGACCACGAGCAGTTCGATCA
>CBFGQE010000773.1:0-1669 GCA_965650815.1 uncultured bacterium | reverse complement strand
CCGTTCGCCGCTACCGAACCCGTTCAACCCCCTGCCCCGCTTGACTTGGATTTTCGCGAACCTCATTTTCGGCGGGCTGTTTCGACGCACGAGCGTCGCTTTGACACCCATTTTTCATGAGCACTCCGCACAGCCTTTTCGGCACCCTCCAGTCGTTCGACCTCGGCAACGGCCAGACCGGCCAGTTCTACAGCCTGCCCGCCCTCGAAAAGGCCGGCGTCGGCCCGATCTCCAAGTTGCCCGTGTCCATCCGGCTGGTGCTGGAATCCGTCCTCCGCAATTGCGACGGGCTGAAGGTGCAGGAAGCGAACGTGAAGGAGCTGGCCAACTGGAAGGCGACCGAGGCCCGCACCGCCGAGATCCCGTTCGTCGTCGCGCGCATCGTGCTCCAGGACTTCACCGGCGTGCCGCTGCTCGTCGATCTCGCCGCCATGCGCTCCGCCGTGGCCAAGCTGGGCAAGAATCCCAAGATCATCGAGCCGCTGGTGCCCGTGGACCTCGTCGTCGACCACTCCGTGCAGGTGGACTTCGCCGGCACCGGTGACGCCTTCCAGAAGAACCTCGACCTCGAATTCACCCGCAACCGCGAGCGCTACCAGTTCCTCAAGTGGGGCATGCAGGCCTTCGACACCTTCAAGGTCGTCCCGCCCGGCATCGGCATCGTCCATCAGGTCAACCTGGAATACCTCGCCAAGGGCGTGCTCAACGCGGGCAACGTCTATTACCCCGACACGCTCGTCGGCACCGATTCCCACACCACGATGATCAACGGTCTGGGCATCGTCGGCTGGGGCGTCGGCGGCATCGAGGCCGAAGCCGGCATGCTTGGCCAGCCCGTGTATTTCCTCACGCCGGACGTCGTGGGCGTTCACCTGACCGGCGCGATCCGCGAAGGCGTGACCGCGACCGACGTGGCGTTGACCGTCACCCAGTTGCTCCGCAAGGCGAAGGTCGTCGGCAAGTTCGTCGAATTCTTCGGCCCCGGCGCCGCCGCGTTGCCGCTGGTGGACCGTGCGACCATCGCGAACATGGCGCCCGAATACGGCGCGACCATGGGCTTCTTCCCCGTCGACGCCGAATGCGCCAACTACCTCCGCGCCACCGGCCGCACCGAGGAGCAGGTCAAACTCTACGAGAACTACTACAAGGCGCAGGGCCTCTGGGGCATTCCGAACAAGGGCGACATCGAATACTCCACCGTGGTGGAGCTCGATCTCTCGACCGTCGTGCCCAGCGTCGCCGGCCCGAAACGCCCGCAGGACCGCATCGAGCTGAAGAGCCTGAAGGACACTTTCGTGGGCTCGTTCAGCAAGCCGGTCACGGAAAACGGCTTTGGCAAGAAGGCCGAGGACTTCTCGACCGTGAAGGCCGAAGTCGCCGGCACCAAGGTCGGCCACGGCTCCGTCCTCATCGCCGCGATCACGAGCTGCACCAACACGT
The DNA here is from genome assembly GCA_965650815.1 of uncultured bacterium. GTDB lineage: Bacteria > Verrucomicrobiota > Verrucomicrobiia > Limisphaerales > CANJSG01 > CANJSG01. The sequence continues at coordinate 229 of CBFGQE010000773.1, read as the reverse complement.
CGAACCCCAGCGTCATGCTCGCGGCCGGCTTGTTGGCCAAGAAGGCCGTTGAAAAGGGCCTGACCGTGAATCCGGCGGTGAAGTCCTCCCTCGCTCCCGGCAGCCGCGTCGTCACCGACTACCTGAACAAGACCGGCCTCGCGCCCTACCTCGACCAGCTCGGCTTCCAGACGGTCGGCTACGGCTGCACGACCTGCATCGGCAACTCCGGCCCGCTCGACGCGAAGAT
>CBFGQE010000772.1:0-1674 GCA_965650815.1 uncultured bacterium | reverse complement strand
CGCGGATCAGCTTGTCGGCGGTGCCGCGGTCGGGGATGCGCAGCAGGGCCTCGGCGACGCACATCAGCAGCACGCCCTCCTCGCTGGACAGGTCGTACTGGCGCATGAAGGCCTCGACCATGCCCGGATCGGCCGCGCGCACCCGCGTGCGCTGGACCAGGGCCACCGCGGCGGCCTGGACCTGGGCCTGCTCGGCGTCGGGCAGGCGGGCCTGTTCCAGCAGCTCGGCCAGATGTTCGGACTCGTCGCGGTGGAAGGCGGCAGTGATCCGGGCGCGCAGCGGCTGCGGGGCGCCGGGCAGTTCGGGACTCAGGATCGGGGTCACGGGGGTCCAGGGACAGACGGCGCGGAGTCGCGCGAGAACGCGGATTCTAGTGCCCCGGAAGGGGGTGCGGAACCCCGCCTCCTTCACGAAACCGGCCCGGCCGGGACCGATTTGGCTTGCCCGGCCAGAGCGCGGCCCGCTAAAATTCGCCAGTTTTCCCGAAGCTGGTCGCGGAGCGTCCGCGTGATCGAGCTCGTCGCTACGGTGCCGCCTGGCCCCGGGGCCCGTCTGGTGCTCCGGCCCCGGCGCGCCATGAGCGCGGCTCAGTTCACCGGACTGTTCGCGCTGCTGGCCCTGGCCACCTTCGCGGTGGCGGGGGTCGCGTGGAGCCAGGGCAATGTGTTCGCCCCGGTGTTCGCGGGGCTGGACGCGGCCTTCATCGCGGCGGTGCTGCGATGGGTGTGGCGCCAGGGCGAGCGGTTCGAGGTGATCGCGCTGGACGAGCGCCGCCTGCAGGTCCGCCGTTCGGCGCAGCGCGAACCGGCCTTCGAGGCCCACCCCTGCTGGGTGCGGCTGTCGGTGGCGGGCGGCGAGGGAAGTGAGCGGGTGCTGCTGGGCTCGAAAGGCCGGCAGGTCGAAGTCGGGGCCTTCCTCTCCAGCGAGGAACGCCGCGACCTCGCCACCCGGTTGAAAGGATTGCTGGCGTCGGCCTCGGGCCGGGGCCGGAACGAAGACCACACGTTGGGGTAAGTTCGGATGAATGCAGCGATGAATGCAGCGCGGGCCGCCAAGGCCGGTTTCGCCAGGATCGCCCTCGGCCTCGCCGCCGGCGTGGCCAGCGCGTCGGCCTGGGCCGCGGACAGTGAGCCGGTCCGCTGGCAGCTCAACATGCCCGAGGGCGTCACCCGCACCTCGCAGAACGCCTACGACATGCACATGCTGATGCTCTACATCTGCGTGGCCATCGGCATCGTCGTGTTCGGCGCCATGGGCTACGCGATGTTCAAGTTCCGCAAGTCCAAGGGCGCCAAGCCGGACGTGGACTTCACCCACAGCACCAAGCTCGAGATCATCTGGACCGTGGTCCCGGTGCTGATCCTGGTGGTCATGGCCGTTCCCGCCACCGTCAAGGTGATGGAGCAGTACGAGACCAAGGGCCACGAGATGACGGTGAAGATCACCGGCTACCAGTGGATGTGGCGCTACGAGATCGTCGGCGAGGACGTGAACTTCATCTCCCGCCTCGACCGCGAGTCCGACCGCATCCGCCAGAGCGGCGAGAGCCCGACCGCCGAGACCGCGCCGCACTACCTGCGCGAGGTCGACCGCGTGCTGGTGCTCCCGACCGAAACCAAGATCCGCTTCGTGATCACCGCCGACGACGTCATCCACGCCTGGTGGGTGCCGGC
>CBFGQE010000771.1:0-1679 GCA_965650815.1 uncultured bacterium | reverse complement strand
CGGTTCGTCGGGTCTGGAGGAATCGGACGGCGGTTTCATTTTCCGAGCGACACGAGATTGGCAAACAGCCGGTAGGCGCCCGGCACCCCGGCGGGCAACTGCCGGAAGAAGGCCAACCCGGTATAGACGAAGTGGCCTTGGCCGTGTTGGGCCACGAGCACGGAGCTCTTCAGCGGCTCTTCGCCCGGGTCGTTCATGGCCAGGATCGGCGTGTAGCGGGCTTCGTCCCAGGTTCCTGGAAAATACGCGCCTCGCTCCTGCACCCAGCCGATGAAGTCCGCCGGTCCGATCCGGTTGGGCGTGGTCAGCGCGGGATGATCGGGCGCGAGGAAGGAGACCGGAGCGTTCTCGTCCGTGATGCGCAGGCGCGGGGCCGGGCCGGCAATGCTGAGGTCGTAGGGGCCGAGGCGCGTCGTGCGGAGTCCGTTGGGCCGGTTGTATTGGGCGATGACCGCGCCGCCCGCTTCCACGTAGGCGAAGAGACCGGGCAAATTGTCGGCCAGATCGGTGCGTTCGTTGAAGGCCCGCACGCCGATAACCACGGCGTCCAGGCCGTGCAGCTTCTCCGGGGCCAGGTCGGCGCCGGTGAGCGTCGTGACCGAGTAGCCGAGCTGGGACAATGCCTCGACCGTGTCATCGCCCGCGCCCGGCAGATAGCCGACCTTTTCGCCGCGCTTGGCGAATTCGAACGAAGATACCTTCAGCCGGGCGGGCGGTTGCAGCAGTTGAAACGGAATGTGCGGATAGGCGATCTCGACGCGACGGTTGCCGAAGCGCGCTCCGTCGATCTCCGCGACGGCCAGGACGCTGGCCAACGATGCGGCGGCAGGCGCGGTCAGGGTGAAATCGACCGTGGCCGTTGCTCCCGTCTCGGCGATGGCGAAGGATTGGCTGGCCGGCGACACGCTCCATCCGGAGGGCATCTCCAGCCGCAACGTGCCCTTGGCTTCGGTCCGCGCGGCTTTCACTTCCACCCGAACCGTTTTCTGGCCGCCCGGCGCGACCACGGCCACGCCGGAGTCGAACTTCAGCGACACCGGCGCAATCACGCCCAACGCCCGCGTCGGCCGTCCCGCCTGGGCCGGAGCCACGATCGGATCGGTCACCATCAGTGTCTGGCCCGAGACCTCGAACTCGTATTCCACCTCGAAGCTCGGCGGGTTCTCCGGCAAGCCGATGAGCTTCGGATCGGCCACGCGCGACATGCCGGTGGTGGGTTCTTCGCGAAGCCAATAGGGCTGGGTCAATGGCGTGGACTTCGGCACCGCAAAAGTAAGTTCACCGGACGCCTCCTGTCCCTGGGTAAGAGCCGTGGCAGCCTTATTCTCCGCCTGTCCTTTGACCCGCACCGCGTTCAGCCGAACCGGAAGATCGCTGGCCATTCGGACCTCGTAGCGAACCCGCAGGGTCTCGCCCGGCACCACTTCGCCGACCGTGGCGACGCTGGAAACCTCCAGGCCGAGGCAATGCTGGATGATACGGTCCAACTGGCGGCGCTTGTCGTCCACCACCGGATCGGCCGGCAGCACGGAAACCAGTTCCCGTAGTTCCAGCAACACCGGAACGCTCGCCGCCGGGTTCTTCGGATCAAACCGCTTCAACGCTTCCCCGGCCTGTCCCGCGATGGCCGCGCCACCGGGCACGCGGTTCCACGTCGGGTCGATGCCGTCCATCAGGTC
>CBFGQE010000770.1:0-1680 GCA_965650815.1 uncultured bacterium | reverse complement strand
CGACCGGCTTTTGGTTGAAGCGCCGGGTGATCGTCAGACTGGCGGCGCAGAAGTCACAGGCGCGCGGACAACCGCGCGACGTCTGGACGGTGACACGGTTGTAGGGGCGGCCTTGCAGCAGTTCGAAGCGTGGCTTGGCGTAGAGCTCAGGCAAGAAGACCCCGTCCGTCGCGCCGGCGTAGCGCCGCTGGAGACGACCCCCCGCCGCGTCGGCCACCACACGCGGCCAAATGCCCTCCGCGCCGCCGATGACCACGGCATCGCAGTGCTCCAACGCTTCGTCCGGCAACTGCGAGACGTGCAGTCCGCCCATGACCACGCGGATGCCGCGCGCGCGATAGCGGTCGGCCACGGCGTAGGCTTCGTCGATCTGCGCTGCCAACGAGGAAATGCCGACGAGATCGAAGTCGGGCAGTTCGGTCTCGGCCCGCAGCTCGGCGATCTCCAAGTAATGGACCTCGTGTTCCGGCGGCGTGAGCCCGGCCACGGTGAGCAGGCCAAGGCTGGGCAACGAGGCGATGACCTGCCCCCGCCGGACGAAGCCCGGCAAGGTGACGCCCAGCTTGGCCAGATCTTCCGTGCGGACACGCACGCCGCTCATGGCGATGAGGCCGATCTTCATGGGGTGGTTGGGTTGGAGTCGGAATATGCCAGGAGCGCGGAGCATCGCTCCGCCAGTGAGCCTGTGGATCGCCAATGCGCCGATCCGTTGGGTGTCGCCACCGAGACTTCGGAGACAAGGTGGATGCCTGTGCTGCGCCGGTCCGCCCTCCAGATCGGGGCTTGGTTCGTCTGCATCGTCCCGGCCACGCACGAAGCTGAACTGAGGAATCCCGCCCAGCCCCTCACCCTGCCCTCTCCCCGCCGGACGGGGAGAGGGTGGCCGAAGGCCGGGTGAGGGGTTAGAGAGGCCGCCATTGGCAGATGAAGCCCCGAATGAACTTCGTGCTTGAGGGGCGATCGATCTTCTAGCGGAGCGATGCTCCGCGCTCCGGGGCGGGACTTCACGGCAGGATCTCCTTGAGGGTGATGGTGCCGGCGAGCACCAGGCTCACGACCGGGATGGCGAAGAGGTTCCGCGCCCAGTCGAAGTGCGCCATCAATCCGCAGCACAGCGGCATCGTCACCGCGCCGACAAGGAAGGCGACGGACGCGGTCTTGATCCAAGGGCCGTCCAACCCGAGGGCGTGCGCGGTGAGCCAGAAGAAAAGGTTCACCATTCCGAGGCCGAAGAATGAGATGTGCCCCAACCGATACATCCGGCGCGGATGGCTTCCGTAGCCGCCCAGCCAGTCGGGCTTGTGGAAGAAGAGCCCCAGCACCAGCCCGGTGAGGAAGCCGAGCAAGATCCAGGTCCAGGCGAGGAGGAGATTGGCGGTGATCATGGGGTGGGTGGGACAGCCGAGTTGGTCTGGGAAGGCACCGGGTATCCGAGCTTGGCGAGTGCCTCCATCAGTCTGAGTCGATCTTTCAGCGTTTCGCCCTCCTCATTCTCGAATCGTCGGGCGTCTCCATTGAGGTTGTAGTGACGGATAGCGGCCAACCAAAGGTTGGACTGGGCGTGCCGCCATGATCGACCGTCTTGGAATTGTTCTAGACCCAGGAGGATGTCGTTCCAGCCCGCCGCTGTTGGGGACCGCCCACCAAATGAATGCTTCGACTGTTCCTCGGTCAGCGGCG
>CBFGQE010000769.1:0-1680 GCA_965650815.1 uncultured bacterium | reverse complement strand
CAACGTCCCGACCAACAGGATGACCAGCGTGCTGGCCACCACGACCAGCAGCGTATGGAACGGGCTTCGGAATCGTTCCCAGTCACCGGTCAGCTTCGGCGAAAAGCTCATCCACGCGATCAGCAGCACACCGCAGACGACGCCGACCTGCGCGGCGAAATTGCCCGCCCGCTTCGCCAGAATCCCCAGCAGGAAGAGCCCGAGCATCCCGCCGCTGAAGATGCTCGCGAGGCTCCACCAAGCGTCGAGCGCGCTCTTGATCCGCATCATCGCCAGAGCCATCGCCGCGCCCGCCACACCGACCACCAGCGTGGCGATCCGCAGCACGCGCATCGACTGCTGCTCCGTAGCGTCGGGCCGCACGTAACGTTTGTAGAGATCGCAGAGGATGAGCGTGGCGGAGCAGTTGATCGAGCTGGAGACCGTCGATTGGGCCGCCGCGAAGATGCTGGCGATGACCAAGCCGGTCAGGCCCACGGGCAGTTGTGCCACGATGAAATGGGGGAAGACGGAATCGGGCTTGCCGAGCGCGTCCACCGAGGCGGGCAGCAGTTCGGGGCGCGCGGTGTAGAAGGTGAAGAGGCCGGTGCCGATGAAGAAGAACACCGCCGAGATCGGCAGATAGAGCAACGCACCGAGCCAGACGCTGCGGGCCGCGTCATGGTCGGACTTCGCGGTCTGGTAGCGCTGCACATAGCTCTGATCGATGCCGAAGTTCTGGAGGTTGATGAAGATCCCGTTGAGCAGGATGACCCAGAACGTAGCCTGCGCGAGGTCCGGCCCGAAATCTCCGAGGCTGAACTTCTCGTGCTCCGCCGCCACGCGGAAAAGATGGCCTGGCCCTTCGGGCATTCCGAGCAGCAGCACCAACACACAGGCGCCAGCACCCACGATGAAGACGAGGCTTTGCACCACATCGGTCCAGATCACCGCCTCCATCCCACCGAAGAACGTATAGACGATCACGAGCAATCCGGCCGCGAGGATGATGACCGGGATCGAAAGCCCGGTGAGCGGCGCCAGCGCCAGCGCGAGCAGGTAGAGGATCGTGCCCATGCGCGCGAGCTGCGTGAGCAGGTAGCAAACGACGGCATAGGTGCGCGCCCACGGCCCGAACCGCTTCTCCAAGTGCTGGTAGGCGGACACCTCGCCGGAGCGGCGATAGAAGGGCACGAACCACTTCACCGCGATCCAAGTGATCAGCGGCAAGGAAAGGCTGAAGACGAAGGCGCTCCAGTTCGTGGCGAAGGCCTTTCCGGGCAGCGCGAGGAAGCTGATGCTGCTGACGTAGGTGCCGAAGATCGACAGGCCCACCGCCCAGCCCGGCACGCCGCGTCCGGCGGCCATGAACTTCTCGCTGCTCTGCCCCCGTCGCCCGAACCAGATGCCCATGCCGACCATCGCGGCGAGATAGACCACGACCACGGCCAGATCGATGACGGGGAGGGAGGACATTCAGCAAGCTGGTAGCGAGCGGGCCGGACCGAAGCAAGTCCGGCGGCGGCACGGAGCCGCAATCTTCATCCCACTCATAAATCTCAATCTGAGCACGGGATGGAGATTGGGATTGAGACGAGGAGTGGGGTCATCGCTGGGGCAACCAGAAGAACTCTCAACCAGTGTTGAACAAGGATGGACACGGATGAAGAACTCAGCTCAGACACTGGCTCAGGCTTTGGC
>CBFGQE010000768.1:0-1686 GCA_965650815.1 uncultured bacterium | reverse complement strand
CCCGACCTGAACAGCGTCATCGGCATCGCCCGCGAGATCGCCGCCGTCACCGGCAACCCGCTCAAGCTCCCCGACACCTCCGGCCTCGGGCATCCGGCATCCGGCATCTCCGCCGAAAGCCTCGTCTCCGTCCGGCTCGACGCCGCCGATCTCTGCCCGCGCTACACCGCCCGCGTCATCCAGGGCGTGAAGGTCGGTCCCAGCCCCGATTGGCTCCGCGCCGCCCTGGAGAAGGTCGGCCTGCGCAGCATCAACAACGTCGTGGATGTGACGAACTTCGTGATGCTGGAAACCGGCCAGCCGCTCCACGCCTTCGACTACCACCTCATCGCTGGTAGCCGCCGAGGTGACGAGGCGGACTCTTCGACCAATGGCAATCCGCCTTCTCACGTCGGCGGCTACATTCCGACCATCGTCGTCCGCCGCGCCACCGCCGAGGAGAAGTTCAAGACGCTCGACAACAAGGAACACACCTTGTCCGCCGAAACCCTGCTCATCGCCGATGAACAGAAGGGCATCGCCCTGGCCGGCGTGATGGGCGGGCTCAACACCGAGATCAACGACCAGACGGTCGATGTGCTGCTGGAGAGCGCCTACTTCAATCCCACCAACGTCCGCCGCACCAGCAAGACGCTCGGCCTCCGCACCGATGCCAGCTACCGCTTCGAACGCGGCGCCGACATCGGCGTGTGCGACTTCGCCAGCCAGCGCGCCGTCCAGCTCATCCTGCAAACCGCAGGCGGCAAGTTGGCGGACGGCGTAGTCGACGCCTATCCCACGCCCGCGTCGCCGAAGCAGCTCACGCTCCGCCACGCCAAGGTCAACGCCCTGCTCGGCACCCAGCTCACGCCCGAGCAGATCGACGGTTATCTCACCCAGCTCGGCTTGAAGCTGGTCGCGCCCGGCACCTTCGAGATCCCGACCTTCCGCGTGGACCTCAAGCGCGAGGTCGATCTGATCGAGGAAGTGGCCCGGCTCTTCGGCGTGGACAAGATCCCTTCGACTTCGCCGCGCGGCGCGATGGGCTTCAGCGCCTACGACGCCGTCCACGACCAGCTCGCCGAAGCCCGACGCCTGCTCACCGGCCTCGGCTTGAACGAAGCCCAAGGACAAACGCTGATTTCCAGTTCGGAATTCCCAATTCAAAATTCACCCAATGGCGATTGGGTGAAGCTGGCCAATCCGCTCAGCAGCGACATGGACGCCCTGCGCCCCAGCCTGTTGCCCGGCCTCGTCGCGTCGCTGCGGCACAACGCCACCCACCGCAACAGCGACGTCTGCCTCTTCGAGATCGGCCGCTGCTTCCTCAACACGCCGAACGGCCCCAAGGAAGAACGCCGCGTGGCCATCGCCATTGCCGGCCAGCGCGCCGCCACCTTCTGGAGCGGCGACGACCGCGAGGCTAAGCTCGACCTCTTCGACCTGAAAGGCGTGCTGGAGGAGTTCCTCGAACAGTTCGGCCTGCGCGGTTTGGCCTATCAGCGTCGTCCGGAGCCGACCGGACTCTTCATCGAGTCCGCCACCATCGCGCTCGGCGGCAAGCAAGTGCTCGGAGAACTCGGCCAACTCTCGCCGTTGCTCGCGCGCAAGCACGACATCCGCGAAGCCGTCTTTGTCGCCGAGTTGAACCTCGATCTGCTGCTCGCCCGCCGGAACGCGGCCAAGGCGTTCAAGCCGTTGCCCACC
>CBFGQE010000767.1:0-1687 GCA_965650815.1 uncultured bacterium | reverse complement strand
AAGCCTACGACCTCGAAGGCCGCCTCTTCGACACCTTCGAGCTGACCAAGGAGAAAGGACGTTGACCATGAAGACCCCTTCCACCGCCAAAGCCGGTTCCTGGCGTGAACGCGCCTTGGCCGCCTTTCCCGCCGGTTCCAACGGCGAGTTCGGCATTCCGCCCGGCGCTGTGCCGGTGATCGAGCGCGGGTCCGGTTGTCGGGTCTGGGACACCGAGGGTGCCGAGTGGCTCGACTACACGATGGCGTGGGGATCGGCGCTGGTCGGCCACGCCCATCCCAAGATCCTGGAAGCGGTCCGCGCCACGGCGGGCGACGGCTTCAACTACGCCGCTGTGAACCGCCGCAGCGTCGAACTGGCGGAACGGCTAATCGACCTTGTGCCCTGCGCCGAGCAGGTCCGGTTCGTCACCTCCGGCACCGAGGCCACGATGATGTGCCTGCGGATCGCGCGGGCGGCCACGGGCCGACGCAAGGTGTTGAAGTTCGAGGGCGCCTATCATGGCCAGCATCCGATTGGCGTCGCCAGCATGTTGAACGGCCGGCCTTCGAACCTGCCCGCTGCCGATCCTTCCGGAACCGGCGCGCCCTGGGTCGAGCACGACGTCCTGGTGGCCCCGTTCAACGACCTGGCCGCCACCCGTTCGATCATCGCGGCGCACGCGGCGGATCTGGCGGCGGTCATCGTGGAACCGTTCCACCGTTGCATCTCGCCCGTTCCCGGCTTTCTGGAAGGCCTGCGGGAAACGACCCGTCGGCATGGCGTCGTGTTGGTCTTCGACGAGGTGGTCACCGGCTTCCGTTTCGCGCGCGGCGGTGCGCAGGAATACTACGGCGTGACGCCGGACCTAGCTGCCTTCGGCAAGGCGCTTGGCGGCGGCTTCTCCCTTGGAGCCTATGCCGGAAACGCGGCGCTGATGGACACGGTCAACGAACACCGCGGCGTGGCCGACCACTACGCTTGGTCTGCTTCCACCACCGGTGGCAATCCCGTGGCTTGCGCGGCGGCAATGGCCGCGCTGGACGTGCTGCTCGCCCCGGGCGTGCATGATGCCCTTCACGAATCCGGGCGACTGCTCCGCCGCGTCCTGCGGGAGACGCTCGATGCCGCCGGCGTCGAAGCCCAGGTCCTGGGCGACGGCCCGCTCGCCCAAATCGCCTTCTCCGCCAGCCCGGTGATCGACCAGCGGTCCTGGCTGGCGAGTGATCGCGCGCGGGGTCGCCGGTTGATGCTGGAACTGATCGGGCGCCGCATCTTCCTCAATCCGATGGGCACCAAACTCTACCTCTCCGTGGCCCACGACGAATGCGCGATCTGGGAGTTCGGCAACCGCCTGACCGACGCGCTCCAGGCCTCGTCTCCGCTTCGCACGGCATGAACGCGCTTTCCTGCTTCGTCGCCGGTTGCCCCGCTGGCGCCGGTGAAACCCTCGTGGTCCGCAGCCCCTACGACGGCGCGGTGGCCGGCAGCGTGGCCCTGGTCGGATTGGCCGAGACCGAGGCGGCCATCGCGGCCGCGCTGGCCTTCACCGCCACGCCTACCCGCTGGGAACGTTCCCAGATCCTCGACCGCACGCGCCTCGCCTTGGAAGCCGACCGCGAGGCCTTCGCGCGGTTGATCGTCGCGGAGACCGGCCTTTGCCTGCGCGAAGGCCGCTACGAAGTGGGGCGTGCGTTGGACGTGCTGC
>CBFGQE010000766.1:0-1698 GCA_965650815.1 uncultured bacterium | reverse complement strand
CTCGATGCCGGTCGCCCCGTGGTCCACCTGATCGACGCCTGGCCGGACAAGGCGCTCAAGGTCACGGCCCGGGAAGCGCTCGCGCCCGGCCGTTGGCACCATGTCATCGCGGTGTTCGACGGCTCCAAGAAGGGCGCGGACGCCATCGCGATCTTCGTCAACGGCACCAAGGCCGCCGTCGAGGTGAACAACAACAACCTCGGCACAGAAATCGCCACCGACGCGCCTCTGCGCCTCGGCGGCCGCTCCAACAAGGACGGCACCACCGGCGACGTGCTGAAGGACGGCAAGGTCTTCCTCCAGGATGTCCGTTTCTACGAGGTTGCATTGACCGCGCAGGACATCGGCCGACTCGCCGCCACCGGCCTGGTCCAAGACTACCTGTCGCAGGCGGAGGACCAGCGCGACAAGGCGTCGAAGGAGCGGCTCTTGTCGCTGTATCTCGGTGGCTTCGATGCGCCGAGCCAGAAGCTCCAGTCCGCGATGGACGTCCTGCAGGCGGAACGTTCCACCTTGCGCAACCGCGGCGCGATGACGCTGGTCATGGAGGAGAAGAAGGACAGCGAACCCAAGGCCCGCATCCTCATCCGGGGCGAATACGCCAACAAAGGCGAGGAAGTGACGCCCGGCGTGCCCGAAGCGCTGCCTCCGTTGCCGCTCTTCGAGCCCCGCAACCGCCTCGGCCTCGCCAAGTGGATCGTCTCGCGCAACCACCCGTTGACCGCCCGCGTGACCGTGAACCGCGTCTGGTCGCAGCTCTTCGGCGTCGGGCTGGTGGAAACGACCGAGGACTTCGGCCTGATGGGCGCGCAGCCGGTGAACCAAGAGCTGCTCGATTGGCTGGCCGTCGAGTTCATCGACTCCGGCTGGAACTTCCGTCGCTTGGTCCAAACGATGGTCCTCAGCGCCACCTACCGCCAGTCCGCCGTGGCCTCGCTGGAGAAGCTGGAGAAAGACCCGCTCAATCGCCTGCTCTCGCGTGGCCCGCGCTATCGCCTCGATGCCGAACAGCTGCGCGACCAAGCCTTGGCGGCGTCCGGTTTGCTGGCCGCCAAGGTGGGCGGTCCACCGGTGCGTCCCTACCAGCCCGACGGCATCTGGGAAGCGGTGGCGATGAAAGATTCCAACACCCGCGACTACAAACGCGACGCGGGCGAGGCGCTCTATCGCCGCTCGCTCTACACCTTCTGGAAACGCACCGCGCCTCCGGCCAGCATGGAGATCCTCAACGCCCCGAGCCGCGAGGTCTTCTGCACCCGGCGCGAACGCACCAACACGCCGCTCCAGGCCCTGGTCACGATGAACGATCCGCAGTTCGTCGAAGCTTCCCGCGCTTTGGCCGCACGCGCGCTTCGTTCCTCCCGTCGCCTAGACGCACGGTTCGACATCATCAGCCGCGCCTTGCTGGCCCGCACCTTGACTGCCGAGGAACGCGCGATCATCGGCCGGATGCTGGAATCCGCGACCCAAGCCTACGCCGCCGATCCGGAAGCCGCGAAAGCCCTCATCGACCTCGGCGAATCCGCCGCGCCCGAAACCGTGAAGCCCGAAGAACTGGCCGCCTGGACGCTCGTCGCCAGCCAGATCATGAACCTCGACGAAGCGCTGACGAAGTAACCTCCACTCTGAGCCCGCCATGAACCTTCCTCCGCAATCCCTGGATCTGCTCGGCCAGTTCAACGCCCACGTCACCCGGCG
>CBFGQE010000765.1:0-1699 GCA_965650815.1 uncultured bacterium | reverse complement strand
CTGATCGGCATGGCGACGATCGAGAGCGTCTATGGCATCTACCAATGGGCGGCCAAGTCCGACACGGTGTTCGGGTTCGCGCGTCCGGGCGCCTACGACGGGCGAGGGTCTGGCAGCTTCATCAATCCGAACCACATGGCGGGCTTCGTCGAGATGGTGATCCCGCTGGCGCTGACCATCGCCATGATGAGCCGGGAGCCGCACTGGGTGCGGATTCTGGTCGGGTATCTTGGCGGCGTGATGTTCGTCGGGGTGCTGGCCACGGTGTCGAAGGGCGGCTACATCGCGACGCTGGGTTCCTTGACGGTGCTGGGTGCGATCCTGATGGCGCGAAGGCGCACCTGGTGGTCCTTGGCGGCGGGCGGGGTGGTGCTGCTCGCGGTCTTCATCGCCTACAAGGCGATGCCGGAAAAGCTGAAGCAGCGGTTCCAGGAGGTGGAGAAATATGTCGGAGAAGCCCCCAAGGACACCCGCGAACTGGTTTGGGAAGCGGCCTTGGGCGTCTGGAAGGAGGACAAATGGCTGGGGGCAGGTCCGAACCATTTCGACGTGAAATACCGCAAATACCGCGATGTCTGGCTCCAAACGCGCCCGCAGCGGACCCACAGCGACCATCTCCAGATCCTGGTGGATTTCGGGCTGATCGGAGCCGGTTTGGTCGTGGTGTTTCTCGGCGCGGTGGGGTGGGGCATCTGGCGTTCATGGCCGTTCCTGTCCCGGGGCGGCGGAATTTCCGACAACTCGAACAGCACCCGCTTGGCCACGGTCGTGGGTGGAGCCGTCGGGCTCTTGGCCCTCGCGATCCACGGGGTGGTCGAATTCAACCTCTCCATCCCGGCCATCGCCGCGTCCGCTGCCGTGGTTGCCGCGCTGGTCGTCCTGCACCTCCGCTTCGCGACCGAGGGTTTCTGGCTGTCGCTGGGAATCCCCCTGCGCTTTGTGACCGGCCTGGTCGTGGCCGCAGCCGTCGGGGTCTTGGGTTGGCAGGCGACCCGTCGGACTGTCGAGTCGCTCGAGTTGGGGCGGGCCGATCGCCAACGCGGGGAAACAGCGGAGAAGGAGGTGTTCCTCCGCCGCGCCTTGGCCGTGGAACCGGCCAATTCCGCGACCTGGCTCGCGCTCGGCGAGAATCTCCGCTACCGCAGCTTCGATGGTGGGGATGGCTTCGAGAAACTCGCGCTCTCGGCCATCGAAGCCTTCCAGAAAGTGGTCGTCCTTGATCCGTTCGATCCCTACGGCTACGCCCGCCAAGGCATGTGCCTGAGCTGGCTCGGGCGGCACGACGAAGCCTCACCCCTCATGGTCAAGGCCAGCGAACTCGATCCGAACGGCAAGCACATCAGGGCCGCGCGCGGCTGGCAGCAGTTCCAGGCGGGCAACGTCGAGGAAGCCTCTGTCTGGATCACGAAAGCCATCCGCACTCCCCATAAACCGGACCCGTTGGCCACGATGATGGAGCCCATCGTCGCCCGAGAACTCGCCCGCCAACGCGCCGCGCAGAAACCCGCCCGGTAAATCCTTTGACACCGGCTCGCTCCGTGGGCCAAGACCTTCGAGCCTAATCAGCGCTTCGCCCGATGAAAGTCGTCATTCTCTGCGGTGGTAAAGGAACTCGCCTGCGCGAGGAGACGGAGTATCGCCCCAAACCCATGGTGCCCATCGGCGACCGGCCGATCCTCTGGCACATCATGAAGACCTA
>CBFGQE010000764.1:0-1703 GCA_965650815.1 uncultured bacterium | reverse complement strand
CGCGCGGAAACCTTGTTCCAATCAGCGTGGCACTGGGCGGGAAAAATGGAGCAGAGCGCCGAGCCGAGCAGCTCGGAGCGCGGACGGCCCGCGAGCTTTTCGGCCGCGCGGTTGACGCGGGCGATCGTGCCGGAGGCGTCGGCGACGAAGAGCGCGTTGGGCGCGTCCTCGAAGATTTCCAGAAGCAGCGCGGCTTCGGGCGACACGAACGCCCCGGAGATGTCAGGTAACGGCTTCATGACGGCGTGCTTCGGAGAGCATGGACCGGAATGGTTATCGACCGGTCGGACAAAGGCTTGAGCGGGGAAGCGGGGCGAGAATGGTCACGTCCGCGCCACTGTTCATGGCCTCGTGCCGCTTCAACCCGCCAGCGCGGCGAAGCGCAGGCCGCGCGTGCTGGCTTGGAACTCCGCTAGGCCGAAACGCGCCATCACCGCTTCGAGAATCGCGAGGCCGGGCAGAATCACATCGGCGCGTTCGGGCGGGATGCCGGGGACTTCGCGGCGTTCGGCCAAGGGCAGGGACCAGAGACGCTCTAGGATCACGGTGATCCGCGCGAGCGACAGGGCCACGTCTTCGATGGCATGGCGGTCGAATTCGTTCGTGACGAGATGCACCCGGGCCAGAATTGACGCGGTGCCGCCGGTCGCGACCAACACGGGCTTGGAGTCCAGTTCGCCCAGCGCGGGTTCCAAGGTCGAAGCCACTTCCCGATCGAGGAAGTTCCGCAGCCAAGCGCGATATTCGGCCAGCGATTCAGCCGTGGGCGCATCGGGCAGTGCCAGCTTCTCCAGCAGGCGCACGGTGCCGAGCTTGAAGCTGTGGCGGAAGACCGGCACGCGCTTCTCGCCGAGGATGAACTCCGTGCTGCCGCCGCCGATGTCGAGGATCAGCACCGCCGCCGAGGCGTAGCGCGGATGGCTGACCACGCCCGCGAAGGCCCAGTCCGCCTCCTGCTCGCCGGAAATGATCTCCACGCGGGCGTGGGCGGCGGCTTCGACGGCGGAGACGAGTTCCTGGCCGTTGATGGCGTCGCGCGCGGCGCTGGTGGCGATGATGCGGATCGACTCCGTGCCGAGGGCGCGGGCGCGTTTGGCGAATTCACCGACGGTGCGGGCCGTGTCGAGAATGGGCCCGGGCTGGAGCAGATGCGTCTCGTAGAAGCCCTGCCCCAACCGCGTCTGCCGACTGGTCTCCAGCACCGGCTGCACATCCGCCGCCACGTCCGCGACGAGCAGCTTCACCGAGTTGGTCCCGATGTCGATGACCGTGCGGCGGGGGACTATGGATGCGGAGCTTGAAGCATGAGGACGCACAGGAGAATTCAAACGGCGTTGATCAGCTGCCTGCGACGCTTCATCGCAAACGGCAGCCCGAGAACCACCGAAATCGGCAGGGCAAAGGCCATGCCCAAGCCGAAGATCATGGGCAACCAGAAGGCCGCGTCGCTCGGCCGAATCTCTGCCGGAGCGATCATTAGTTCATGGAGCAGGTTGAAAGCGGACGCGCTTGTGGCTCCGACTACAACGGCCAGCCAGAATCGTTTGATCCGCCAATGGGCCAGCAGGCTCAGAGCGGCCGAGATGCAGAAGAAGGTAATGATGGCGGCTGTATCCATGCTTCCGCTCACTTCGCCTCGCGCTTCGCCAGCACCGCCCCGCCGACGATGCCCACGTTGTCGGCGTCTTCGGCGGCGAGGATCT
>CBFGQE010000763.1:0-1703 GCA_965650815.1 uncultured bacterium | reverse complement strand
TCAGCCGGCCAATGCGGGCTCGGCCGGAGCGTCTTTTGGCGGCTCCGGCTCGGGCGCGGATTCGGCCAGCGGCGCGGAAACCTCCGGGCTTGCAGGCGCATCGGCAACGGGAGCCGCTCCGGGCAAGCCGTTCTCCAGCAGATCCGCCACGTCGCGCTGGACGTTCTCCAGTTGGTCCAGTTGCAGATCGGGATCGGTGATCGTGAAGAGGTCGCCGGTCTTCGGCTGCTCATAGACGAAGACGCGGACACCTTCGCGGCGGAACTGCTGCTTCACCTTCAACAGGCGTTTGCGCTCCAGCATCACGGCCAGGATGTAGCAGGCGGGGCCGTGTTTGGGATCGTTCTGCTCGATCAGCTTCCGCAGCAGGGTCTCGGCGGACTCTTTGCGGATGGCTTCGGGCGGCGCGGCGGGCGGGGCTTCATAGACGCCCTTCCAGTGGGAGATGTAGCCCGGCACCTTCGACGGATCGGCCCCGTATTGGTCGCGCCAAACCGCTTCGCAGACGTCGATGCGCTTCAGCTCGCGCTTCTCCTCGAAGAGCACGGTGAAATACGCCTGCTTGTCCTCGAACCGGACGCCGGAGACCTGGCAGCCGTGGGCCCGCGACTGGATGTGCCATTCGTTCATCTGAAAGTGGTCGGGATTATTTCCCGGAACCCGGTCGGCGCAACCGCGAACTGCCTCGGCGGCGGAGATTGCCCGGAACGGGACGGGTTTCTTGACGCCACAATCTTTGGTGTGTTACTCGCCTATCGGACACGACAGGTTGTGTGTCCCCAATCCGACTATGCGCTGCCCGAAATGCGGTTGTCAGGAGGACAAGGTGATCGATTCACGCTCCTCCCGGGAAGGAGCGGTCATCCGTCGCCGCCGGGAATGCGCGTCCTGCACGTTCCGTTTCACCACCTACGAAGAGATCGAGCAGGAAGGGTTGGTCGTGATCAAACGCGACGGTCGGCGGGAGGAATTCTCCCGGGAAAAACTCCTCTCCGGCATCCGCCGCGCCTGCCAGAAGCGCCCCATCAGCCCCGAGGCCATCGCCGGGATGGTGGACCGGATCATCGCCGAGATCTCCGAGACCCATGACTCCGAGGTGCCGGGCGTCGTGGTGGGCGAAAAGGTGATGGAGGGGCTCCGGCAACTGGACGAAGTGGCCTATGTGCGCTTCGCCAGCGTCTATCGACAATTTCAGGAAGCGACCGACTTTGTGCACGCCGTGAAAAAACTGGAGGACGCACCATGATCCAACTGAAGCCCGACTGCCTGATCTTCAACACCGCCGACGGCCAGCAGATCCCCTGTTCGGCCGAGGACGTCACCATCGAGCTGATGGGCGACGCCACGCAGATCATCGATCCGGACATCATCCGCAACGCCGCCGCCGCCGTGCTCCACTTCTTCAAGACCGAGCAGCAGCGCGACCATGTCTCCGTCGCCGAATTCTCCGAAGCGCTGGAGAAGGTGCTGCGCAGCTTCGGCTTCGACGTGAGCTACGAGGAAGGCGCCGCCAAGGCGACCCCGTCCAAGAACGTCGTCGAATCCGACCTGCGCGAAATCGCCTGCACCTCCGGCAAGGGCTGCGAGCTCTTCTTCTTCAACCAGCTCCGCCAGCAGATGATCGCCAAGCTGGAGGCCGATCCCGACGTGGTCCGCTTCTCCGGCCTCAAGAGCTGTGTCAAACAGCTCGTCGGCGTCCGTCG
>CBFGQE010000762.1:0-1713 GCA_965650815.1 uncultured bacterium | reverse complement strand
GATGAAGTCACAGAACGCCTTCGTAGATCTCGCGCAACGGGCAAGTCAGCTCGATGGAACGGAACACAGCCGCCGCCTCCACCCCTTCGAACGTTTCGCAGGTCCAGAGCGGATCGGCCCGGCGATGGACCCGGACCCGCGCCTTGTCCTGCTCCACCAGGACATATTCCTCCAACGTATCGATGAAGCGGTAGGCGAAGAGCTTTTCGCGTCGATCCACCGACTCGGTGCTGGGCGACAACACTTCGATGATCAGCTTGGGATGTTCCACCCACAACGGATGCGTGTCGCGCGGATCGCAGGTCACCATCAGGTCGGGGTAGTAGAAGATGTCGCCGGAAGCCGGGGTCAGGTGGAGCTTCACGTCCTCGAAGAACACCTGGCATTTGCCACCCCGCGTGCGCTGGCGGAGCGCGCTGAACAGATTTCCCGCGATCAAGTTGTGCGCCCGCGTCTCGCCCGCCATTGCGTGGACCACGCCGCCGACATATTCGTGGCGCGACTGGGCCTTCTCCTCCGTGGTCAGATACTCGGCCACGCTGACCACTTCGTATTGTTCCGCCGCAGACATGGAACGGACGATGGCGGCGTTCCCAGTTTCGCGCAAGACGGCGGCCCGAGCACATCAAGCCTCGGGTATCGGCCCGCTCATTGCACGCCGCCCTGTGCCGCCGCGGACGCGTAGCGCCGGAGCTCGAGCCGGGATGCAGCCCCATTGCTCTTCAGCCACTGTTCGATGATCGAGGCCGACTGCACCGGGTATTTGTTGTTCCAGTGTCCAAGCCCGTGCAGTGCGCTTTCCAGGCACGCTTCATGATCTATCCGCAGGGCTGCGGCCATGACCGCCAAACATGCGCTGTCGGTTCCTTGCTGTTCTGGATTCTCCGGCTTGCCGTGGAACGGGCACACGTCCCACAACATGTAGCAAACCCCGTTTACCGGATTGTCCAAACACTCACCCAAGTGGCTCAAGCCCTCCGTGCACAGATTGCGAAAGCACTTTTCATAAAGAGGGACCAAGGCCCGGATCGCACGCCGGCGGAGTTCCCATGGGATCGGATCATCCCGCATCAGAAAATCCAGGTCGCTCAATGAAGAATTCCAGGTGTAGGAAAGCCCATCGGCAATCTGTGTTTTGGAGTATCTCCGCATCCAGTAGTCGGGATCTTCATAGGTCTTGGCCATGAACTGGACCGTTTCCGCTCCGGGAACATCCCATGCCGGCCCCGAATCGTTCCCAAAAACCCAATGGTTGCTTCCGTCACTTTCTGGCCGATCGAAAAGGTAGGCCAGCCATTCATCGAACGAGGCCTCCTTGATCATCCGATGGACGACGTGTGGTCGGCTCGGATCGACGATCTCCTCGAGTTTCATCCCCTCACCTGCCCGGTGCCGAAGCCCAGCCACTTGTAGCTGGTCAGCTCGTCGAGACCCATCGGGCCGCGCGCGCCGATCTTGTCGGTGCTGATGCCGATCTCGGCGCCCATGCCGAATTCGCCGCCGTCGGTGAAGCGAGTGCTGGCGTTCCAATACACCGCTGCGCTGTCCACTTCGGCGAGGAACTGCTTCGCCGCCGCCTCGTTCTTCGTCACGATGCTGTCCGAATGCGCCGAGCCGTAGTGGTTGATGTGGTCAATCGCGGCCTTTACGCCGTCCACGACGCGAATGTTGAGGATGTAGTCGTTGTATTCAGTGGACCAGTCCTGCTCGGTT
>CBFGQE010000761.1:0-1716 GCA_965650815.1 uncultured bacterium | reverse complement strand
CTGATCATCGCCGGCAACTGGAAGATGAACAAAACGGTGGCCGAGGCGTTGACCCTCGTCCAAGGCCTCAAGCGCGAGCTGGCCGCCGTGAAGGACATCGACATCGTCGTCTGCCCCGCCTTCACCGCGCTGAGCGAGGTCTCCAAGGAGCTGCTCAGCTCCAACATCCGGCTCGGCGCGCAGAACATGAGCGAGAACGGCTACGGCGCGTTCACCGGCGAGATCGCCGCCGGCATGTTGCGCGACCTTTCCGTGCGCTACGTCATCCTCGGCCATTCCGAGCGCCGCCAGTTCCAGAAGGAAACGGACGCGCTCATCGCCGCCAAGGCCAAGGCGGCCCACGCCGCGAACCTCATCCCCATCGTCTGTGTCGGCGAGCTCCTCGCCGAGCGCGAAGCCGGCACCACCGAGAAGGTCGTCGAGACCCAGGTGCGCGGCAGCCTCGCGGGATTGACCAAGGAGCAGGTCGTCGAGACCGTCCTGGCCTACGAGCCCGTCTGGGCCATCGGCACCGGCAAGACCGCCACCAGCGCCCAGGCGCAGGAGGTCCATGCCTTCATCCGCAAGCTGCTCGCCACGATGTTCGACGAAGCCACGGCCAAACGCGTCCGCATCCAATACGGCGGCAGCGTCAAGGCCGCCAACGCCCGCGAACTCATGAGCCAGCCCGACGTGGATGGCGCGCTCGTCGGCGGCGCCTCGCTCGAAGAGCGCGGCTTCGTGGAAATCATCAAGAACTCCCTCTGATCGACCTATGCTCAACTTCCTCATCGGTCTCCTGACCGTCCTCATGCTCCTGTCCTGCGCGTTGCTGACCCTGCTCGTGCTGGTGCAACTGCCCAAGAAAGAAGCCGGCGCCGGCATGGCCTTCGGTGCGGGCACGGCCGACGCGCTGCTCGGCGCCGGTTCCGGCAACGCCCTGACCAAGATCACCAAATACACCGCCGCCGCGTTCTTCGTGCTCTGCGTGGTCCTCTGGATCACCTACAACCACAAGAACCGCAGCGGCTCCCGCGACGTGGACCGCGAACTGAACCGCGTCGAGTCCGTGACCGCTCCCGTGGCGCCCGCCATGCAGACGCCCGCTCCGGCCCAGAGCGGAAGCATCTTCACCAACCTTCCGACGGTCCTGGCCACGAACGCCCCCGCAACCAACCAGCCTTAACGTCGGTCACGCCGATTCTCTTCCAAGAGCGCCCCGATCTCGGGGCGCTCTTTTTGTTTCGCCAGCCGACAGCCGCCGGGGCAATGAGGGCGCATGACACGTTGCCTGAAACGATTCGCGGGTTGGGTGCTGGTGCTGGCGGGGCTGTTGCCGGGCGGAGTCGCGGCCGCTGAAGCCGCGGCGAAGAAACCGGTGCTGCTCTACAGCCGGTATTTCAACGCCGTGGGCGAGACGCGGTATCTGCCCGACGGTTCCTACAAGGACGTGCTGGAAAAGCTTCGTGCCGACTTCGAGGTCCGGGTCCACGCCCAGCCGCTCAACCGCCAGTCGCTCGCAGGCGTCGCCGTCGTGCTCGTGGCCAATCCCAACGAGGTCGCCGTGGGCACCAATCCGCCGCCCAACCGCATGGTCGCGGGCGATGTGGCGGAGCTGCGCCGCTACGTGAACGAGGGCGGCGGATTCATCGTCATGGGCAACCAGGAGAACCACAACGTGGAGGTGCCCCGCATGAATTCCCTGCTCGGCGCGTTCGGTCTCGGCTTCACCAACGC
>CBFGQE010000760.1:0-1722 GCA_965650815.1 uncultured bacterium | reverse complement strand
ACGGGGAGAGGGTGGCCGCAGGCCGGGTGAGAGGGATTCGGCTGCTCACTCCGTTCATCTTATTGGTCGGGACGAAGACCTTCGCGTGATCATCGTGCCCGGCGCGTTGCACGAGGAACGACCGGACATGGGCGGTGATGGCCGCGTGGTCCGCGCCGCCGCCGAGGAACTGGGCTTGGAGTGCGACTTCGCCCCGCTGGCCAGCCGGGGCTCCGCCGTGGACAACGCGGCGCTGCTGCTCGATTGGCTGGAACGCCATGTCCGCCACCCGTCCGTCCTTGTCTCGCTCAGCAAAGGCGGGCCGGAAGTGAAGCTCGCCTTGGGCGAGGCCCGAGCGGCTCGCGCCTTCGCGCCGGTCCACGCTTGGATCAATGTCTGCGGTCCGCTCGATGGGACGCCGATGGCCGATTGGCTGCTGGGCAGTCCGCTGCGACAGGCGCTGCTGCGCTTCCAATACTGGATGCAGCGGCGCGATTTGCGCTTCATCGCCGATCTGCGTCGGGGTGAAGGCTCGCCGCTCTCCGCCCCGCTCCGTTTGCCGCCGCATCTGCGGTTGATCAGCCTGGTCGGCTTTCCCTTGGCCCGGCATTTCTCCACGCCGTTCTCCCGCTTCTGCCATCGCCGCATCGCTCCGCTGGGACCGAACGACGGCACCGTGCTGCTGGCAGACCTTCTCCGTTGGCCGGGCGAGGTCTATCCCGTCTGGGGCGCGGACCACTACTTCCGTCCCGAAGCCACCGCCCGCGCCCTGATCCGCGCCGTGCTGCGTTGGCTCCACACCGTAAAGCCGCAGGCAGCCGCTGTCGGCTGACCGGCCATGCCGACAAAACCAAGGGCTCCATGCGGGCTGGTCATGCGGTAAACGGGCGGCTCATCCACACGTCGCGGACATCGACGCAGCAATGCGCCATGCAGAATCTCGCTGGGCCGAGCGTCGGCAGAGTCCGCTCCAGCAGCGTGGTCTCCAGCCGCTCGATCCGGCATCGCGCCTGGGACCAGGGCGGATGCCAAATGTGGAATCTTCTAGTTCGTCGGCCTCGCACGGTGAAGGCCGTGTAGCGCTCCATCAGGAATTCGTCGAGCGAGCCCGGGCGGCACAACGTCCTTTCCGCGCCGGCTTCGAGCGTCGCTTCGAATCGGCCTCTGTCGCGGACCTTGGTCCAAGGGGTTGCCCGCAGGTGGATTCGGCCGTTGTGCTCGGTGCGTTGCAGGTGCCCGGCGCGGTAGGGCAGGCCATAGGCCAAAGGCCCGAGCGGCACGCTGGCGCGGTTCGAGAGCCATTCTGCGAGGAACTGGATGCCCGCTTCGCCCCCGGTTTTCACATAGGTGCGGAGATTGAGGAACCGGCTGTCGGTGAACGGACGAAACAGCGCGCGGGTGCAGGCGGGCAGTTGGTGCAACCGCAGATCCGCCATGCGGAACGAGACGAGCGTGATGAAGGCCCGGCCCTCGAAACGGTCGATCTCGAACGGCGTGAGCCGCTGCAATGCCTCGGGCGCGACCTCGAAATGCAGCATCGCCACCTCCCGCCAATCGGCGAGGAAGAGCGGTTCGCCCGGCAGTTCCCGCAACCGTCGTTGGGCGGAGCCGGAGAGCGAGCCGCACGCGGGACGTGGAGGCTGCGTCTCCGGCTCCGCCACGTGGGTCGGAGCCGCCCCGGTGAGGAAGGGGACGGCATTCATGGGTTCTCCTTGGCGTCTCGCGTTGTTGGCGCGGGACAAA
>CBFGQE010000759.1:0-1725 GCA_965650815.1 uncultured bacterium | reverse complement strand
AACATCTCCCCGCGCTCCTCCGCGCCGAGAAGCTGGTGAAGAAGGCGCGCAAGTCCGGCCTGATGGACAAACCCGCGAAAGCCCGACTGAACAAAGCCGACCTCGCCCGCAAGCTCTTCGACCTCACCGCCGCCGCCCAAGCCGCCGGAGTCTCCGCCGAAGCCCTGCTCCGCGCCGAAACCCAACGCCGCGAGAAAGCTCTTCGCCGGACTGAAAAGAAGACCAAGCTTTGAGCGGCAGGGCGAGGGCTAATGCCGCGCCCACGTAGCGCGCATGTCACGTCGGCTGCGCCCGGTTTCTCGGACTCAGCCCGGAGGGTCTCCGAATCGAACCGCCGTTTTTCAGACTGCTTCTTAGCCCGCGTGATGCCGACCATTCCTTCCGCTACCACCCTCTTTGGTGCTATGGCGCGCAAGTTCGGTTGCCCTAAGCTGGCTGTGGAGTGACACGCAGATGAGCGATACAACCCTTCCCCACATCGTGGTGATCGGAGCCGGTTTCGGCGGACTGACCTTCTGCAAGGCCTTTCCCGCCGGACGTGCCCGCATCACCGTCATCGACCGCACCAACCACCACCTCTTCCAGCCGCTGCTCTACCAGGTGGCCACGGCCGGTCTGTCGATCCCCGACATCGCCCAGCCCATCCGCTCCATTCTCTCCGACCGTTCCGACATCACCGTGCTGCTCGACGAGATCCAGAGCGTGGATCTGGCGAAGCGCGTGGTGCAGGGGCACAACGGCCCGATCTCCTACGACTACCTCGTGGTCGCCGTCGGCGCGCGCACCGGCTACTTCGGCCGGCCCGATTGGGAAAAGTTCGCCCCCGGCCTCAAGACCATCGACGACGCCATCCGCCTCCGCCGCCAGATCCTGCTCGCCATCGAAGAAGCCGAGCTGACCTCCGACGAAGCGAAGCGCCGTCGTTTGATGACCGCTGTCGTGGTCGGCGGCGGACCGACCGGCGTGGAATTGGCCGGAGCTTTGGCCGAGCTCTTCCGCCACACGTTGGTCGATGATTTCCGCCGCATTGATCCGCACCAGGGCCGCGTGATCCTGATCGAGGCGGGGCCGAGAATCCTCGGCACTTTTCCGCCGGAATCTTCGGAGGAAGGCCTGCGGCAATTGCAGGAACTCGGCGTCGAAGTCCGGCTCGGCACCCGCGTCCGCGATCTGCGCGAAGGCGTGGTGGAGCTGGAGAACGAGACGATCGAAGCCGCGAACATCCTCTGGGGTGCCGGTGTCAGCGCCGCGCCTTTGGCCGCGTTGCTCGGCGTGCCCACGGATCGCGCGGGGCGTTTGAAGGTGCAGCCCGATCTCAGCCTGCCCGGGCATCCGGAAGTCTTCGCCGTGGGCGATGTCGCGTCGCTCGTCGATGTGAAGGGACAGGTCGTTCCCGGCGTGGCTCCGGCCGCGATGCAGATGGGGAAACACGTCGCGCAGATGCTGGCCGCTGAGATTGCGGGCCAGCGTCATCCGGAACGCCGCGACGCCTTCGCCTACCTCGACAAGGGATCGATGGCCACCGTGGGCCGGTCCAAGGCCGTGGCCGTTTTCGCCGGAATCCAACTGAGCGGTTTCATCGCGTGGATGGCGTGGCTGATGGTGCACCTGCTCTTCGTGATCGGCCTGCGCGGCAAGGTCTCCGTGGTCCTGAGCTGGGCCTACTCCTGGTTCACCTACAACCGCAGCTCGAGGGTCATCTACGGCACGGAGCCGAAGGGGTGA
>CBFGQE010000758.1:0-1728 GCA_965650815.1 uncultured bacterium | reverse complement strand
GCCCACAGCCGTCCGTAACCGCCCCGACACCCCCGAGTCTTCTCCGGTGTGACGAACGGCCCCGCCCCGATCCGCAGCCCGAAACGGCTCAAGTGCTTCCGTCGGTCCGACGTTGCATGACGTGGCAGCCCGATACCGAATCCAGGCCCGGTGACAGCAACCGCATTCAACCTTGATGTCATGTTCGGAGACGCGAAGCTCGCGCCTCCTGTTGCGACCGCCGCGCCCATGACCGACGACGAACTGAACGTGTCCGAATGCCTGGGCCGGGTCCGTCGCGGCGACGAAGAGGCGGTGCGCGCGATGATGCAGCACCTTCATCCGCTGGTGATGAAGATCATCCGCTCCCACCGGCCCCGGCGGCTGGAGGAGGAGGATCTGGCCCAGATGATCTACACCAAGATCTTCACCCGGGTGGACCAATACGAGGGACTGATGCCCTTCGAGCACTGGGTTTCCCGCGTGGCGGTGAACACCTGCCTCTCCGCGCTCCGGGCGGAATCCATACGGCCGGAATGGCGCATGGCCGATCTGGGCGAGGAAGAAGAAGCCGTGGTCGAGAATCTGGCCTCCACGAACGGCGAACTGGACGCCTCGATGCAGACCGGTTCCCGCGAGCTGGTGGACAAGCTGTTGCAGACCTTGAAGCCGGAAGACCGCCTCGTGGTGCAGAGCCTCCACATGGAGGGCCGGTCCGTGGCCGAGGTGCAGGAAATGACCGGCTGGAGCGCGGCTCTGGTCAAAGTGCGGGCCTTCAGAGCGCGCTTGAAATTGAGGAAGTCCTTGGAACGATTGATGAAGGAACGGAAGTCATGAAAGAGAACCAGAACCCAATCGACCGGTTGCTGCGGTCCGCCGCAGCGGCCCCGGATCGCCGCGCCGAAGCGGCGGCACCCTCGTGGTCCTTGGAGCAGCGGGTTTTGGCCGCGCTGCGCAACCAGCGGGCAACGGAGGATCTCTCCTGGCTTGCCCCGCTTTTGCGCCGCGCCTTCACCGCCGCCGGCGCGATGGTGGTCGTGGTCGGTTTCCTCGCACTCCATGCGCCCGGCGAATCCCTCGCCAGCAACGCCCCGACCCACGAATTGGCCGTGATGGACCAGGAACTGGCCCTGGCCCTCGTGCCCTCCTCCCCGGCTCCATGAGCGCGCTCACCCGAGGCAAGTTCACCGCCATCCTCGCCGCCATGTTCGTGGTCGGCGCGGTCGTCGGCTGCCTCGCGACCGTCTATTACTTCCACTCCAAGGCCCCGGTCCGGCGGCCCATGCCCCCGGGCATTTCAGAGGGAGGGCGTGGTCCGACCAATTTCACCGCCGTCGTGGCCAAACGCTTCTCCGAGCGGCTGGATCTGACGGAAGCCCAGCGGCAGCAGCTCATGCCCGTCTTCGAGGAGCTGTCGCGGGAAAGCTCCCTGATCTTCAGCAATTCCTTCTTCTGCATGGACGCGGCCCTGCTCAAGGCCAACGACGCCATCCGCCCGGTCCTTTCCGGCGAGGAACAGCTGAAGAAGTTCGAAGAACTCGTGCGCGACCGCCGCAGCTTCATGGAGCCGTGGCGCGGGCGCGGCGGCCGCCCCGGCGGACGGGGTGATCGCGGGGAGCGCGACGGGGACAAGCCGTCGGAGAACCGCAACGGCGACGTTCCGCGCAAGGACCAGGGCGAAAAGAAGCCCGAGGCCCACTGATGAGGAGCGCGGACGGTCACGTCCGCGAGTCCGGCCGCAATCTGGCA
>CBFGQE010000757.1:0-1729 GCA_965650815.1 uncultured bacterium | reverse complement strand
AACACGGAGACTGGTTCGCCTGGTGCTGTGTGGCCGTGATGGCGCTCCAGGGCTTGCGGCTTGCGGCGCGCAGTCGGATGAAGAAGTGAGCCGAAGACGGGCCCACTCGGGCGGCGTTTGGCGGCTCGCGGTCGAGGTCCACGGCGGCAGCATCGAGGTCGACCCGAACGAACCCCAAGGAAGCGTCGTCTGGTTCGAGCTCGGACGATAGCCGACCATTTCGGCCCGGAGGAGGCCGGTGCTTCGCCATCGCGATCCCATCAGCAAACGCGTGATGTTTCCGCCGCGACGTTGTCCAATGCCGCAAACAACGACCCGCTTCCGCGCCATGTCCTTTGCCGACGAACTCGAAACCCTGGTCCGCGCCCGTTACCCGATCCTCTACGTCGTCTCCGGCGAGGAGCTACGCGTGCAGGAGGTCGTGCTGGAGATCGCGGCGCGGCGACAGAAGAAGGTCTTCGAGTGGACCTGCAGCACCGGCTTGGTGCCTGCCGGCTCGTCCATCCAGTCCAAGCAGCACCGCAATCCCGCGACCAAGGACCCGTTGGCCGCGCTGGACGAGGTGATCGAGCAGGTCGAGCCCGCCGTCTATCTCTTCAAGGACTTCCATCCCTATCTCGTCCGGAGCAACTCCGCCGTCATCCGCAAGCTCAAGGACATCGCGCTCCACTTGAAGAACAGCTTCAAGACGGTGGTGCTGGTCTCGCCGCTGATGGAGATTCCGCCCGAGCTCGAGAAGGAGATCACGGTGTTGAACCTTCCGTTGCCGAACAAAGACGAGCTCTCGGCGTTGCTGGACCAGATTCTAGATGAGCTGCGCCAGGTGAAGCACGTGGACGTGCTGCTCGACGAGTCGGGCCGCGATCGGCTGTTGCAGGCCGCGCTCGGTCTCACGCTGGGCGAGGCCGAGAACGTGTTCGCCAAGATCATCGTGAAGGACCAGCGCCTCGGCGGGGACGATGTCCACGAGGTCTTCGCCGAGAAGCAGCAGATCATCCGCAAGAGCGGCCTGCTGGAATACTGCGCCACGGACGAGAGCTTCGCACACATCGGCGGCATGGAAGTGCTGAAGGACTGGCTCAACAAACGAGCCCAAGCCTTCACGCCCGAGGCGAAGGCCTTTGGTCTGCCCGCGCCGCGCGGCGTCCTGCTGCTCGGCGTGCAGGGTTGCGGCAAGAGCCTTTGTGCGAAGGCCGTCGCGAGCGTGTGGCAGATGCCGCTGCTGCGTTTCGACATGGGGCGGATGTTCGGCAGCTTCGTCGGCTCGTCGGAGGAGAACGTCCGCCGCGCCATCAGCGTGGCCGAGTCGGTCGCGCCGGCCATTCTCTGGGTGGACGAGATCGACAAGGCGTTCGCCGGCTCGCAGGGCAGCGGGGCGTCGGATGGCGGCACCACCGCGCGCGTCTTCGGCACGTTCCTGACGTGGTTGTCGGAGAAGACCGCGCCGGTTTTCGTCGTGGCCACGGCGAACGACATCTCCCAGCTCCCGCCGGAATTGCTACGCAAGGGGCGGCTCGACGAGATCTTCTTCGTGGACCTGCCCGGGCCGGTGGAACGCGCGGAGATCTTCGGCATCCACCTCGCGCGGCGCGGGCGCGACGCGACGAGCTTCAACTTGGCGGCGTTGGCCGAGGCGAGCGGGCAATTCAGCGGGGCGGAGATCGAGGAGGCGATCAACAGCGCGCTCTACGACGCCTTCTACGCGGGCACGGATCTGGAGATGGAGCAC
>CBFGQE010000756.1:0-1741 GCA_965650815.1 uncultured bacterium | reverse complement strand
CCAGTTCACCAACATCGTCCTCACCACCGACACGATCGAGAAGTTCGAGCGATTCAATGGCGCGGCCGCCGTGATCGGACGGGTGGCCAACCGCATCGCCAAGGCCGAGTTCGAGCTCGACGGCGTGACCTACAAGCTGGCCGCCAACGACCGGGGCAACACCATCCACGGCGGCCGCAAGGGCTTCGCCCAGGTCGTGTGGAACGTGGAGACCGTCCCGGCCAAGGCGGGTGAATCCGCCATCAAGCTCACCTACCTGAGCAAGGACGGGGAGGAAGGCTTCCCGGGCAACCTGAAGACGTCCGTCACCTACACGTTGACCGACAACAACGAGCTGCGCGTGGACTACGAGGGCGAAACCGACAAGCCGACCATCGTCAACCTGACCAACCACGCCTACTTCAACCTCGCCGGCGGCGGCACCGCGCTCGACCACGTCCTGTGGATCAATTCCGACCGCTACACGGTGAACGACGACGTGCTCATCCCCACCGGCGAGATCCGGCCGTTGAAGGACACGCCGATGGACTTCAGCCAACCGAAACGGGTCGGTGAACATCTCGACCAGGTGAAACCCAAGACCGGCGGCTACGACCACAACTTCGTTCTCGGCGGGTCCAAGGATCTGAAGCTCGCCGCCCGGCTGACCGAACCCAAGAGCGGCCGCGTCATGGAAGTGCGCACCACCCAGCCCGCGATCCAGCTCTACACCGGCAATCACCTGGGCCACACCGCTGTCTGCCTGGAGACCCAGCACTACCCCGACGCGATCCACCAGCCCAAGTTCCCCTCCATCGTGGTCCGCCCCGGCCAGCCCTACAAAGAAACGGCGGTGTTCAGCTTCTCGGCCACGCCCTGAGGATGCGCCGTGGGACGCAGTCGTTTAACAGCACTGGTTGTTGGGCTCCTGATTTCAGGATGCTTGATGTCTTATGTGTGGAACTTGCCGGTGAGCCGAACGCAGCTCTCATTGCTGCGTGTCGGCATGACCAAAGAGGAAGTCTCCAAGCTCTTGGGAAAGCCACGAACTATCCACGATCCGGTCGGAGGAACGCTCTGGGTTTACGAATCGCGCTACCACCTCTTCGCCGTGGAAGTGGTTTTTGACGGGCTCGGCCGCTACCAGCGGCACAGTAAGCAGCTATGATCTTTGAAGCCCGACCCGGCCGCCTTTGGGGCAACTTCGATAATCTCCATGCAGCCAAGATATATTTACCCGAAACATCCGGTGAAAGCCGCTCTGGTCGGCTTCGCCATCCTCTCCGGCTGCGTCGCCCTGGTGCTTCCGTTCGATGAGCGTGTTCGCGGCGCATGGCCGTTCGCGTTCGGCTACTGTGCATTGCTGCCCGTGGTCGGCGTCGGTTTGGTGCGTCTGGGCCAGAAAGTTTTTTGGGTGCTCGGAATTCCCCTGGCTGTCGCGCTCGCGCCGGGCGCTGTCGGCCTTGCGCTCCTGCTTCGTTCCGAAGGCGCAAACGACCTCGGTGCAGACTGGCTACGGGTGTCGCTGTATTCGTGCTACGCGCTCGCGGCATGGGTGCTGTGCCTCGTCGTGAAAGGCTGGTCGCTGTATCTCGGCCATCCCCACCAACCGAGCCAACCCGGCGCTCGTCCTCCTTCCTGACAGGCGGACTGTCCTGACGGGCCCGGCACCGGAACGAGCCAGAGCACGCGCTTCGCCATATCCATTCCCCTTCTCCACGGTTCCCAATCCCGCACGGACTGGACCCTGTTTCAGGGGTGG
>CBFGQE010000755.1:0-1751 GCA_965650815.1 uncultured bacterium | reverse complement strand
GGGCAGGCCGGAAATGCAAACCGCCCGCCAACCTCGGACGAGGCGGGCGGGCGGTTGCTGGAAAGGGGCTACTTGCGCTTCTTCTTGGTGGTCGCGGCCTCGGCGGCGGCGGCCTGGACGGCTTGGGTCTTGGCCATGCGCTGCTGGAACTTGTCCACGCGGCCGGCGGTGTCCACGAACTTCTGCTGTCCGGTGTAGAACGGATGGCAGGCATTGCAGATGCCGACCACGATCGACTTCTTCACCGAGCGGGTGTGGATCACATTGCCGCACGCGCAGCGGATTTCGGCATCCTGGTAGTTCGGATGAATGTCAGCTTTCATAGCAAAGGCGGGCGAAAGTATCAGTGAAGCGGGCCGTGACAAGAGCAATTTTCCCTCATCTGAAGCCGCTTCTCCCCGCCGGGACGAATCCGGGATGGCGGACGGCCAAGCTCCGTCGCTAGCGTCGCGCCGTGTCCGATCCTGGTGGAACCGTCCAACCCGTCGTCGTCGTCACCGGTGCCGCCGGGGGGCTGGGCCGGGGCTTGGTCGCAGGGTTTCTGCGCGCAGGCTGGAAGGTCGCCGCAGCTTCCCGGCGCGCGGCCGAGTGGAACGCCGATCCTGCGCTGCTGCCCCTGATCCTGGATGTGACCGCGCGCGAATCGGTGAAATCAGGCATCGACCAAGTGCTGGAGCATTGGAGCCGGATCGACTGCCTGGTGAACAACGCCGGACTCGCCTTGGACGACTCCGTGGCCCGTCTTACCGATGTGGATTGGCAACGCGTCCAAGACGTGAACCTCAAGGGCTCCTTCCTCTGCGCCCAGGCCGTTTCCCGGACGATGGCGTCCGCGCGGGAGGGGCACATTGTGAACATCGCATCCTTCGCTGCCCGGGCCGGCACGCGCGGTCAACCCGCCTACGCCGCCGCCAAGGCCGGCCTGATCGGCTTCACCCAATCGCTGGCCAAGGAACTCGGCTCCCGCAACGTCCGCGTCAACGCCGTCCTCCCCGGCGTGCTGCCCACGGGAATGACCGCCGGCTTGTCGCCCGACCAGTGGGAAGCCTTGGCCGGGAGCAACGTCCTCGGCCGCATCGGAACGCTCGACGAGGCCGCCGCTTTCATCGTGCATCTGGCCGGGATGAAGCACGTCTCCGGACAAGTGTTCCAATTGGACAGCCGCATTGCGCCTTGGACTTGAGCGCTCGCCCCGTAGCGCAAGCCTCCGGCTTGCCGTAGCGCCGACATCCTGTCGGCGAGGACGCCCTCCGTCGCAGTGCGCCCCGGCCAGCGCGATGCCTGCGCTACGGCCGACGGGACGTCGGCGCTCCGTAGCGGCCGAGCACTAGCCGTCGTTCCGCTTGAAGCCTTCCCCGCTCCCGCCAACACTCCGCGCCACATGAACCGCATCGTCGCGCGCTTCCAGTCGCTCCGTCAGCAGGGGAAGAAAGGCCTCGTCGTCTACATCGGCGCGGGCGATCCCGACCTCCAGGCCACCGAGGAACTCACCGTCGCCTTCGACCAGGCCGGTGCCGACGTGGTGGAACTGGGCGTGCCCTTCAGCGACCCGTTGGCCGACGGCATCGTCAACCAGCTTGCCGCCCAGCGCGGACTCGAATCCGGCACCACCCCGCCCAAGGTGCTGGAAACCGTCCGCCGCATCCGCACCCGCTCGCAGGTGCCGGTCGTGCTCTACGTCTATTTCAACATCCTTCACCGGCACGGCTTCCAGCGGTTCATCGACGACTGCGCCGCCGCCGGGGTGGACG
>CBFGQE010000754.1:0-1757 GCA_965650815.1 uncultured bacterium | reverse complement strand
AATCTGTCATCCAGTCCGTGGGCGGTGTCAGGCTATTGCTCACCGACTGCCAGTCTGCCGAGTTAAAATGCGCCGACAGAAAGGGTGTGATGTCATTCGTGGTCTGGAATTTCACGTAGTGGGTATCCAATCCGACAAAAGCGACCGTGATGGTCTTGGCTGCCAAGCAATCTGAACCAAGGGGCAGCGACAGACCGGTCGAGTCGCTGAAACACTGACTGCCGGAGGACTGTTGAGTTCCGCAGCCCACGGTGCCCAAGCAAAGAGACAGGATTAATAAGACGGGAAAGGAGGGATGGTATGTGTTCATAAGCTCCGAGCGGGAACGATGACGAAAGCTTCGACCAAAGAGGAAATCCAAAAAATCGGCGACGAACTCCCGTTCGCCGCTCCGGGTCAGATCTTGTGTTTCTCCAGCCTGCGGTAGAACGCGCTGCGGCTGAGGCCGAGGGCTTCGGCGGCGCGTTGGGCGTTGCCGTCGCAGCGCGCCAGCGTCTTGCGGATCAACAGGGCTTCCACTTCGTCCAAATTCATGTCCTCCAGTTTGGCAGAGGATTCGACGGTGGCGCCGCGCAGGCCGAGATCGGACGCCGCGATGTGCGGTCCTTTGGCCATCAGCACGGCGCGTTCGACGACATGGTCCAGCTCCCGCACGTTGCCCGGCCAGGGATGGCGGAGCAGGGCCTGGTTGGCGCTCGCATCGAATCCGTCCAGCGTCTTGCGGTAGCGCCGGGCGTGTTCCCCGAGAAAATGCCGGGCGAGCAGGGGAATGTCCTCGGACCGCTCGCGCAGCGGCGGGAGCTGGAGTTCGATGGTGTTCAGCCGGAAGAGCAGGTCCTGCCGAAAACGCCCGGCAGCGACCTCCGCCCGCACGTCGGCGTTGGTCGCCGCGAGGAGGCGCACGTCGGCCTTGCGGGTGCGGGAGGAACCGACGCGCTCGAACTCGCCCGTCTCCAGCACGCGCAGCAGCCGCGTCTGCTGGTTCGCGGTGAGATTCGCGATCTCGTCGAGGAAGAGCGTGCCGCCATCGGCCAGCTCGAAGCGGCCGACGCGGTCGGCCTTGGCGTCGGTGAAGGCACCCTTCACATGGCCGAACAGCTCGCTCTCGAAGACGCCCTCGGAGAAGCCGCCCATGTTCACCGCCACGAAGGGCTTGCCCGCCCGGTTCGACGCCACGTGCAGCATCCGGGCGGCGAGGCCCTTGCCGGAACCGTTTTCGCCGAGGATGAGCACGTTGGCGTCCGACGGCCCGACCCGGGAAATGATCTCCAGCACCGGCCGCATGGCGGTGGATTCGGCGATGGCTTTGGGGCCGGAGCCGCGCAGCAGGGAGTTTTCCGCCTCCAGTTTGTGCTGCTGTCGCAGAGCGCGACCGAGCGCGATCTGGTTGCGGAGGATGGCCGCCAAGCGGTCGTTCTCCCACGGCTTCTGCACGAAGTCGCGCGCGCCCCGGCGCATGGCCTCGACCGCCAGATCCACCGTGCCCCACGCGGTCATGACCACGACCGGCAACGCTGGGTCGATGGCCTGAATGCGGGCGAGAAGATCGAGTCCTTCTTGGCCCGAGGTGGTGTCGCGCGCGTAGTTGAGGTCGATCAGTGCGAGATCGAACTCCGCTTCGCCCAACGCCTGGAGCGCGGTCTGGGGTGAGGAGAAAAGATCGCAGGAATGGCCCTCGCCTTTGATCAAGAGCCGCAGCGCTTCGCGGACATCCGGCTGGTCGTCGGCCACGAGGATGCGGGCGGAGTTCGATGGAT
>CBFGQE010000753.1:0-1759 GCA_965650815.1 uncultured bacterium | reverse complement strand
AAAGGAAGCGCGTGAAAACGGATTTCATGTTCATCGACCAACGCCTCCGGGGATTCGAGTCGCCCCGATGGTCGCGGCGGACGACCTGCTGGGGCATCGCGCTGGGGAGCCTGGTCGTTGGGTTCGCGTCCGGCCCCCTGCTCCAGGTCCCGATCCTGCTCACGCTGCCGGTTCTCTTGAGCGCGTGGCACCGGAGCGTGGCCGAGACCTTCGCCCTTGCCTGCGTTCTGAACGCCGTCCACTTCGGCTTCCACTTCGTCTGGGAGGACGTCATCCCGCTGGAGGCCGCAGCCATCAATTCCGCGATCTTCACGACGGTCGTGCTCCTCCTGGCGCTGCTCGTCCATCGGGCCTCGTGCCAGACCCGCCAGCTCCGGGAACGGGTGAGGACCCTGGAGGGCTTCCTGCCGATCTGCGCCTTCTGCAAGGACGTGCGGGACGATGTCGGGGAATGGTCCCGCATCGAGACCTACATCGGCGAGCGGACGCCCGCCCGGTTCACCCATACGTTTTGCCCGAAGTGCGCGACGATCCACTTCCCCGAGCTTCATCATCGATGAGGCCGGGAGCTCCCCGGCAAACGCTACCGCTTCCATTCCCACCCGCCGTGGATCGCCGTCCCGCTTTCGGCGGTTTCCGGGTCGGAAAAAGTTCCAGCACGGTTCCGGCTCAACTCCGGAAACCGTTCCTCCGAACGTAGTTCCCGAGGCCCGGCGGCTCTTGCGACCCGTCGAACAAACCTCAACCCCGGCGGATAACAGGCTCGCCGGGGTTCTTCGTTTCTGGGATGCGATCAAAAGTTGCCGCCCGGCCCCAGGCGCGGAAGATTGCGGCCGACGATGACGCATTCCGACCGTGCCCGCCTCCATCAGCTCCGCGACGCCCTCATGGTCCTGCACAAGGCGCTGCTCGATTCCGAACGGATCAGTTACGAACAGGCCTTCGGCACCATTGCTTCGGCCCATGATTTTCTCACCTTGCTGCTGCAAGACCCCTGGTTCGCCTGGCTCAAGCCCCTCTCCGAGCTGATCGTGTCCCTCGACGAAGCGCTGGACGAGAAACGGAACCGAATCGGCGGCGACGCGGAAATCTGGTTCACCCGCACGCGCCAGCTCCTCGTCGCTTCGGAAACCGGCGAAGCCTTTCCCAAGCACTACGACAACGCCCTGCAACGCGATCCCGACGTGATCCTGGCCCAAGCCGGCGTGGCCAGGGCCTTGAGCCGTTGAACCGCTCCTGTTCCCGGCAATTCCCTACCGTCCGGCGTCGAGATAGGCCGCCGCTTGTTCCAGGCGGATCTTCGCCACCGAGTAGTCGCGGAGGGCGACGGTAAGCGTGGTGCGGGCTTCGGTCAGGGCGGTTTCGGCGTCGAGGATTTCGAGCTGCGTGCCGGTGCCGGCCTGGCTGCGGCTCTGGGCGAGGCGCAGGGCTTCTTCGGCCTGTTCCACGGTCTTGCTCTGGGAGTCCAAGACCTCGCGCGCGTCGTTGACCGTGGTCCAGGCGGTGCGGACTTCGAGCGACACTTTGCGTTGCCGGTCGCGCAACGCTTCTTCCGCGCCGTCCACCCGGGCACTGGCCTCGACGACACGGCCCTGGGTCAACGCGCCGTCGAAGAGATCCCAGCTCAAGCGCGCTCCGGCGAACCAACCATCCACCGTGTCGTCGAGATCGTCGTTGAAGCTGGAGTTGCGCGCGCCATACCCGGCGAAGGCCTGGACGCTCGGCAATCTTCCCGCCTTGGACGTGGTGACGTCTTCCT
>CBFGQE010000752.1:0-1760 GCA_965650815.1 uncultured bacterium | reverse complement strand
GAACTCCTCCGGCGTGCCCTGCCAGTAGGGGATGTTGGCCTCGTTCCAGGTCTCCCAATACCACGACTCGACCTCGGCGCGGCCGTATTTCTCCACGCAGTGCTTCGCCCACTGGTAGCAGAGTTCCTCCCACTTCGCGTAGTCCTTCGGGGGATGGGCCCAGCCGGTGTAGATCTCGTTGTAGGGCAGGCCTGGACGCCACTCGTGCTGGTAGGGCTCGGGCTTGCTCGAGAGCGCCTTCGGCATGAAACCGATCTGGACGTAGGGCTTGATGCCGCGCGCGAGATAGGTGTCGAAGATGTGGTCCACGATCGTCCAGTCATAGACCGGGTTGCCGGCGGCGTCCTCGGTGTAGGCGTTGGTCGAGCCCCATTTCATGGCGGGCGTGCCGTCGCCGGTGCAGAGCAGGTTGTGCGTGCGGAAATAAACCTGCGGCCTTCCCAGCTTGCCCAGCTCGGTGAGGAGCTTGCGGCCGTCCTTCATCGTGGCGTAGTTCGGCTCGTCGGCGCCGAAGAAACGCCAGATCGGGCGCAGCGCACCGGTGGGCTTGGCGGCATCGACGGCGATCGTGACGGGGAACGGGGCGGCCTGCCCTGAATCCGCCGCCGGGGCGGGAGCAGCGGCCGGGGTCTGGGCGAGCGCGGGCAAAGCCAGCGCGGCGACGAGCAAAGCGGGGGGTAGTTTCATGGGGATGGATCGGGGGTTCCGATCATAACCTGGCTTTTTAACGGGCCGGGCGTCAGCCCGGAAGCGTGAATTCCGGGAGATGCACGATCCTGCCGCCTTTCAGGGCCGACTCGTGCGCGCACAGGCCGACGCAGGTCCAGTTGGCGGATTTGACCGCGTTCGGGTAGGCATCGCGGCCCTCGATGAGGGCGGACAGGAATTCGTGCACCAGGTGCGGATGCGAGCCGCCGTGGCCGGCGCCCTGCGTGAAGCTCAGGTGCGTCTTCTTGCCGAGGTCGTAGACGCCCTTGGTGGTGAACTTGCGGATCTCCTTGGGCAGGCGCTTGGCGAAGTCCGGCACCTGGATTTTCTTCGGAATCTTGTGCTCCGGCTTCTTGGCCGTGTGCAGGACGTGCGGCTCGTGCTCGATCAGTGTCCACTCGAACGACTGCTTCGAACCGTAGACATCGATGCTCTCGCGATACTGGCGGGCGGTGTCGAAGAGCGAACGGATGATTCGCGCGGTGAGGTCGCTGTCCTTCAGCTTCACATGCGCGGTCTCGACGGCGAACGGCGAGTTGTAGTGCCGGACCAGCTCCGGGCGGATCGTGCCCGAGCCGAAGCAGGAGACGTATTCGGCCGCACCGTCCGTGAGCGCGAGCATCGGGCCGACGCAGTGCGTCGCATACCACATCGGCGGGAGGCCGGGCCAGTAGTTCGGCCAGCCGTCCATGTCCTGCTGGTGGCTCGCCTGCAGGAACTGCAGCTTGCCCAGCTGGCCGCGGTCGTAGAGTTCCTTGATGTAGAGGTATTCACGGGCGTAGACGACCGTCTCCATCATCATGTAGCTGAGGCCGGTCTTCTTCGTGAGTTCCACGATGCGGCGGCAGTCGGCGATGGAGGTCGCCATCGGCACGGTGCAGGCGACGTGCTTGCCGGCCTTCAGGGCCTTGATGGACTGCTCCGCGTGGTCGGGGATCGGCGTGTTGATGTGCACGGCGTCGATCTCCGGGTCCCTGAGCAGGTCGTCGTAGCTCTCGTAGCGCTTCGGCACCCCGAAGGCGTCGGCGACGGCATCGAGCTTCTTCCGGTTG
>CBFGQE010000751.1:0-1762 GCA_965650815.1 uncultured bacterium | reverse complement strand
CCGACGACGACCTCGGCGGAGCCTTGGGCGACCGTTTCGAGCGGGCCGCCGTCCGCGCCAAGATCGGCTGGCGGCGCAATGCCCTGCGGCACTCGGCCATCACCTACCGCGTAGCCGTGACGAAGGACGTGGCCGCGTGCGCCCTGGAGTTCGGCAATTCTCCCGCCGTCATCTTCTCCAGCTACCGCGCTCTCGCCACCGAAGCCGAAGGCCGGTCGTGGTTCGCCGTGAGCCCGCCAGCGCCCGCCGCGAACGTCGTCCCCCTCAGCGTCGCCCGGTGACATGCGCCCCACGCTTCCAAGGCGAGCGGTGCGGACCGGGCCTAGAAGGGCGGCCGTGACCACCCACTGGGGCGAAGTGAAGCTCGTGACGCTGCGGGAGACGCCTCCCACGCTCACCGACACCCCGGAACGGGCCGCCGACTATTGGCGCTGCCATGTCGCCCGTAGCCGCTGGTATAGCCCGGACCGGGAGCAGTGCGTCGTCCTGCTGCTGGATTGCCGCCGGAGGATCATCGGATGGCATCTGGTGGGCATCGGCACACTGGACACCGTGCTCGCCCATCCCAGGGATGTCTTCCGCGCGGCCATCATCGCCTCGGCGGCGGCCATCGTCCTGATGCACAACCATCCCAGCGGCGATTCATTTCCCAGCGCTGGCGACGTGAGGGTTTCCCGCGATCTGCGTCGGGCCGGGCTGCTGCTGAAGATCGAGCTGCTGGACCATGTGATCGTGGCCGACCGGCCCGTCCCCGACACGGCGGCCCACACCAGCCTGGTGGAGTATGGCTTTCTCTCAAACCGGCTGGACGAACCCCAAGCCCGTCCGAGCCGGCCGCGCCGACGAAGAACGCGGAGCAAAACCAACCCCAAACGAAAGGAGACCTGACACCATGACCCCGCAAGAACTCAGGAAATGGGCCGCCGACGCATCTGCGGAGGAGATTGAAGCGGCGATTCGCCGCATCAGGGAAAGCACCTCGGTCCTCGAAGGCGCCTTGATCCGAAAGCTGTCCCGCGAACACCGCGCCAGTCATCGGAAACCAATTCCTGCGGGCGAGCTGGCCGCCGTCGCTGTCATGCTGTGGTCTCGGCGGTTCGGCCGGTGAAAGGCAAACGGCCGGACGATCCCCGGAGACCGTGCCGGCCGTGACAGCCCCTGCCGGAGCAAGCCCCGACTCGGTGACTGGATCGACGCTCAGTCCACAGAGGGACCGAACAATTCGAGGCTTGGTCGGGGTCCGTTTTCTGTCAATCCCACCGCTTGCTCCAATGCGCGAAGCTGCGCTTTGATTCGGTCCATGAACCAGAGGAGGGCAAGTTTGCGCAAACCGGAGCAGAAGATTTCCACACAAGGTCTTCGGATGTGGTGGGACAGGTTCATCAACCGGGAAGCCAATGTAGTTCTGAGACGACCGTGGCGTGGATCGATTCTTGGGTGGCTCAAGTTCGATCACTTCACGCTCTGCAACAGCCACCCGGACCGCATCGCCGCCTACCGGACTCTGTTGGAGATCAGTTTGGCAGAGGCACATTCCGGCGAGCACCTCCCCAAGTGGCTTGCGACTATCGACGCCAACACATCCTCCGAGGCAGAACGAAAAGCCTCAGCGAAAAGCATCGGCGAATGGCTGGAAACCATGCGCCAAACGTGTCCGACCAGAAAATGGATCGAGTCAGTGAAGGAACGGTTTGACGACTACGAGGCACGGCGGGAAATGGCTTTCAACAGGCTTCATCAACTCCTTTTTCCTAAATCCTTC
>CBFGQE010000750.1:0-1768 GCA_965650815.1 uncultured bacterium | reverse complement strand
CGCCCAGCCGCTACCCCGTTCGCCATCCCATGAGCGTCCATCCCACCCAGAGCCCGATCCGCCATGAATTCCACGAGCTCGGCTCCGTTCGCCAACGTCTCGCCGATGCTTCGGCTACCTGGCACGACGTGGTCTTGCAGGACGTTGATCTGCGCCCGGTGGACGACGAACTGAGCCGCCGGGATCTTCTGGGCTGCCATTTCCTCGGCTGCGAGATCGGGCCCAAGGTCGCGACAGCCATCGCGCAATCCGAGACCGCCCCGGACCCGCGCCAACGCTGCCTCGTCTTTCCCCGGTTGCCTTGGCTGCCCTTCAACCCCTATCGCGGCACGCTCTACCAGGCCGAAGAGCTGCTCGGCCGTTTCGTCTCCGACGATCCCGACAGCGCGCGCCGCATCTACGCGGAGTCCGTGGACTGGCGGAGCTACGCCAGCTTCGCGCAGACCGATCCCGCCCAGCCCGACTATCTGAAGCTCTTCAAGGGCGATTCGCTCGACACCGTGCTGGCCCGCCGCCTGCACGACACCTCCATCACCAACGCACTGGAAAACCTTTTGGAAAAAGCCCGCCAGCACCAGCAGCAGACCCGCCAAGGCGGCGTGGTCGCCATCATGGGCGGCCATGACATGCGGCGGATGGAGAAGATCAAGCACGCCTCGCTCCCTGCAAAGCCCTTGGGCGAACACGCGTGGGAAGGGATGAGCGACGATTCGGTCTATGCCCGCGTGGCGCTCGTCGCCTGGCAATTGACGCGCCTCGGCTACCTGCTCGTCTCGGGCGGCGGCCCGGGCGCGATGGAGGCGTGCAATCTCGGCGCCTACTTCGCCACCCGTTCGCTGGACGAACTCCGCCAGGCCATCCGACTGCTGGAAGCGTTCCCCAAGTTCGTGCCCGGCCAATCGGCCGAGTGGCTGCTCCCCGCCATGTCGGTTCGCCGGCGTTTCCCGCCCTTGGAAACGGACGACCTGCGGGGCCAAAGCGTGGGCATTCCCACCTGGCACTACGGGCACGAACCGCCCAACCCCTTCGCCTCCCACATCGCGAAGTATTTCGAGAACAGCGTCCGGGAAGAAGGCCTGCTCGCCATCGCCACGCATGGCGTGATCTTCGCCGAGGGCAACGCGGGCACCGTGCAGGAGATCTTCCAGGACGCCTGCCAGAACTACTACGCCACCTACGGCACGGCCGCGCCGATGATCCTCTTCGGCCAGGACTATTGGGACCCGCCCGCCATGCCCGCCCATGTGAACGACAAGCGGAAGAAGGTCTTCCCGCTCGTCCGCAAGCTGGCGGAGGAAAAAGGGTTCACCCATCGGCTGATCGTGACGGACTCGCTCGCGGAGATCGTGCGGATGATCACGGCGTTCAAGCCCTGAGCCGAAAGCCGACCGGCGAAGCGGGCTTGGAAAACGGAAGGGCGCTGCCAGCCGGGCCTCGCTTGCCCGGCAGGCGAAGTCTGGGCGCCCCCGACTGGACGCTCCCCGACGATCCGCGCAAGAGGATCGGTCCAAAAGAAGCCGCCACTCTCCCCGTCGGAAGCTGTCCTTCTTTTCATTCGGGTTTGGATTTCCTTGGAGGCCGTTTGGGCAACGCACCGACACCGGGACCTATCCCGGTTTCTTGGGGAATGCCGGAGATCGCAACCCGCTTGAAACCAACCACCAACGACGACCTGGCCTCCGCCCTGTCCTCGGGGATGGAACACCCCGGACGATCCGGCTCATGGCCGTGGACTGGGCAATGAATGCCGCGCATGGGCTGGAATCCC
>CBFGQE010000749.1:0-1774 GCA_965650815.1 uncultured bacterium | reverse complement strand
CGGGGCTCTGAGACACGAAGCTTCATCCAATGAAAACTCGCCTCCTTACCCTGCACGGATTCGCCGCCGCGATGGCCTTCGGATTCTCCCTCCAGGCCGCCGAACCCAACCAACAGCCCAAGCCCGACGCCAAGCTCGGCATGAAGGACACCCCGCTCGTCCCGGGCACGAAATACCACCAGCACGACGGCGACCGTCCACAGCCCAAGGTCGTCACGCCCGCCGAGAAGTTCAGCGAGATGGCCCCGCCGCCTTCGGACGCGGTCGTCCTCTTCGACGGCAAGGATCTCTCCAAATGGCGCGGCCAGCAGGGCGAGGCCAAGTGGAAGGTCGAGAACGGCTACATGGAGACGACGAAGACCGGCGTCATCCGCACCAAGGACGAGTTTGGCGACTTCCAGCTCCACCTCGAATTCGCCACGCCGGAGAAGGTCGAGGGCAACGGCCAGGGCCGGGGCAACAACGGCGTGAACATCTTCGGCCGTTACGAGATCCAGGTGCTCGATTCCTACAACAACCCCACCTACGCCGACGGCATGGTCGGCGCGATGTATGGCCAGTTCCCGCCCTTGGCCAACGTGGCCCGCCCCCCCGGCACCTGGCAGACCTACGACATCGTCTTCCGCGCCCCGCGCTGGGACGAGTCCGGCAAGCTCCTGAGCAAGGCGATGATCACCGTGATCTACAACGGCGTGGTCATCCACCACGGCCAGGAATTCCTCGGCAACACCTCCTACCGCACCACCGGCAGCTACGACCGGCCGCATCCGCCCAAGGGCTTCATCGAGCTCTACGAACACGGCAACGCCGTCCGCTTCCGCAACATCTGGATCCGCGAGCTCGGCAAATACGACGAGCCGAAGCCGTAACGTCCTCCTGTGTTTCTTCGAATGGGTGCCTCCGGTCTCTCGGAGGCACCCGACGAACGTCGCGGGCATTGGATGATGGGGTGATGCCCCTGCGGAAAGACGTTCGCTGACAGTCGGGTCTACTCCGGGCCAATCTCTCGCCGTGCTTTTGAATCTTTGGAGGGTTCTCCTTTTCTCGCTGCTGCCGCTGTCGGTCTGGGCCGACGGCATGGGGATGCCTAACGATGAAGCTCAGACACCCGCTGGGGACGTCCACACTCAATGGTCTTCTCGAAACGCTGCGCGTCATCGGGGTTGTCTGTAGCGCTTGGTTGGGCTGCCTTTCGATGACAGATCCCAGCGTTGGCTCTGGCGCCTTGTTGGGCTGGTTTCTCAGAGGTTTTGATCCTTTCTAGAAGCTAGGGCGAGTTTCATGACGAGCCCGTCAGGGATTGGCTGGCGCGGCGAGAAGGTGACGCCAGTCTTGGTGGACTTGAGCCCGGCCGCGGCAATGTCGTCGGCATGCGATTTGATGGCGGAAGAAGATAGATAGAGGCCGCATTGCTTACTGAACGCTGCATAGCCCGCGATGATAGATTTTCCGATCCGGAACCCTGGCATTTTATACGCGATGACTTCTTCAGCGTCAGGCAGCGCACTCGCAAGTTGAGCGCGCAATCGAACCAGCAGGGGGCGGAGGTCTTCAGGAGCCTCTGCTATGTAGGCGTCGTGATTAGCAATCATGGATAGAACAGTTTTTTGCCCAACGACCCAGCACGCAGGAGGCAATGATTGCAACCACGAGGCTCCGCCGGGTTCGCAGCAGCGCATGGTTAGGCGGCAGCTTTTCGACTCTGGGATACATAAACACCTGCGAATGCTGCAATCGCGCTCAAAGCCGATAATACTAGCAATGGAAGCGCGAC
>CBFGQE010000748.1:0-1779 GCA_965650815.1 uncultured bacterium | reverse complement strand
GAGTGACGCCATGAGCGCCGCCACAGAAATCTGCCGAACATGGATTGTGGCGTTGTCGGTGTTCTTGTTCGGCGCAGAGCTTTCGCTCGGAGCCGCGGCGTCCGGTTCCTCCTACCAAACCAACCGCATCGAAGGCTGGACCGTGCTGGTCGATGAGCGCCTGTTGACGTCCGGCCAGCCCGCCACCGGCGAAGCGCTGAAGCTGCTGCGGACGCAGTTGCAGGAGATCGTCCGCGAAGTGCCCGCAGCAGCCGTGGACGAATTGCGGAAGGTGCCGCTCTGGTTTTCGCCCGAGTATCCAGGCGTGCAACCTCGCGCCGAATTCCATCCCGGAGCCGCTTGGTTGGCGGCCAATGGCCGGAATCCGGCGATGGTCGGCGGCGTCGAGTTCACGAATGTCCGCATCTTCGAATCCGAGTCGAAGCGGATGCCCAACTTCGCCCTGCACGAACTGGCCCACGCCTACCATCATCGCGTGCTGCCGGACGGCTTCGACAACGCCGAGATCAAGGTCGCGTTTGAGAAGGCGAAGGCCGGAGGTGCGTATGACCGTGTCGCCCGGCGCGACGCCACGGGAACGACGAGCGTCGAGAAAGCCTACGCACTGACCAATCCGATGGAGTATTTCGCGGAGACGACCGAGGCGCTCTTTTCCCGCAACGACTTCTTCCCCTTCCGCCGCGAGGAACTCGAAAAACACGATCCGGAGATGGCGCGGTTGCTGGCCAGACTCTGGGGTGCCAAACCTTGACCGAGCCCCCGCACGACCGCCGCCATGAAAATCACCCGCATCTTCGCCCATCGCGTCGAACTCCCGCTGCACGAGACCACCTACAAATGGAGCGGCGGCAAGTCGGTCACGGTCTTCGACAGCACGATCGTCGGCGTGGAGACCGACACGGGTCTGGTCG
The DNA here is from genome assembly GCA_965650815.1 of uncultured bacterium. Classification (GTDB taxonomy): domain Bacteria; phylum Verrucomicrobiota; class Verrucomicrobiia; order Limisphaerales; family CANJSG01; genus CANJSG01. Next base: position 868 of record CBFGQE010000748.1, on the reverse strand, counting down.
GCTACGGCGAGGTTTGCCCGCTGGGGCCGTTCTATCTGCCCGCCTATGCCGAAGGCGTTCGCGCCGGGCTTCGCGAACTCGGCCCGCATCTGCTCGGTGAAGATCCCCGCCAGCTCGCCAAGCTCAACCGCAAGATGGACGCGGTGCTCAAAGGACATCCCTACGTGAAGAGCGGCGTGGACATCGCCTGCTGGGACATCCTCGGCCAAGCCACCGGAATGCCCGTCTGCGAGCTGCTCGGCGGCCGTTACGGCGACGACGTGCACCTCTACCGCGCCATTTCCCAGGAAGCGCCGGAAGCGATGGCGGACAAGGTCGCCGGCTACCGCGCCGAGGGCTATCGGCGGTTCCAGCTCAAGGTCGGAGGCGATCCCGATGTGGACATCGCCCGCATCCGCGCCGTGGCCGCAAAGCTCCAGCCGGGAGACCGCCTCGTGGCCGACGCCAACACCGGTTGGGTGCAGCACGAAGCTGTGCGCGTCGCCCGCGCCGTGCGCGACATCGACGTCTATATCGAGCAACCCTGCCTGACCTACGAGGAATGCCTCGCGGTGCGACGCCACTGCGACCTCCCGTTCGTGCTGGATGAAAACATCGACGACCTCTCGATCCTGCTCCGCGCCAAGGCCGACCTCGCAATGGACGTGGTCAACCTGAAGATCAGCAAGCTCGGCGGCCTCACCAAGATCCGCCAGGCCCGCGACCTCTGCGTAAGCCTCGGGATCGCGATGACGCTGGAAGATTCCTGGGGCGGCGACATCGCCACCGCCGCCATCGCGCATCTGGCCCACAGCACACCGACCGAATTCCTCTTCAGCACCACCGACTTCAACAGCTACGTCACCGTCAGCACCGCCGACGGCGCGCC
>CBFGQE010000747.1:0-1787 GCA_965650815.1 uncultured bacterium | reverse complement strand
CCGACGCGCTCCGCTTCCCGCGCCCGGTCGAAGTATTGGCGCCCTTCTATCCACGTCTGGAGACAGACGCTGCGGCTGTCGAGCGGATGGCCGGACCAGACGGCGAAATCGCCGTCCTTGCCAACCTCCAGCGAACCCACGCGGTCGGCAATGCCCAGCTGCTTGGCCGGATTGAGCGTGACGAACTTCAGCGCCTCCGCCTCGGGCGTGCCGCCGTATTTCACGGCCTTGGCCGCCTCGAAATTTAACCGTCGAGCGTGGTCGTCGGAATCGGAGTTGAAGCTGACCACCACGCCGCGTTCATGGAGCAAACTGCCGTTGTGGGGAATGGCGTCGATGACCTCGTATTTGTAGGCCCACCAGTCGGAGAAGCTGCTCGCGCCCGCGCCGTGCCGCGCGATCTCGTCGGCCACCTTGTAGCCCTCCAGGATGTGCTGGAGCGTGGCCACGCGGACCTGGAACGACTCCATCGTGCGGAGAAAGGCGAGGATCTCGTCCTGCCGGTAGCTGTGGCAGTGGATGAGGCGCGAGCCTTCCAGAATTTCGCCGATGGCCTCCAGCTCCAGATCGCGCCGTGGCGGCACTCCGGCGTCGCGCCAGTTCTTCCACGCCGCCTGATACTGCTGCGCGGCGGTGAAGCGATTCGCGAAGAACGTCGGCACGCCCATGCGGGTCTGGGGAAAGCGCGTGGCGTTGCGTTCGGTGGCGTTGGACTGCTTCACGTTTTCGCCGAGCGCGAATTTGATCCCGCCCGGCGCGCCCGCGAGCTTCAGCGCTTCCGGACCTTCGCCATCGCGCAGCTTGATCACCGCGTTCTGGCCGCCGATGGGATTGGCCGAACCGTGGAGAAGATTCGCGATGGTCGTGCCGCCCGCGAGCTGGAGACGGATGTTCTCCGTCTCCGAATCCACGACGTCGCCGATGCGAACCATCGCGGTGCTGGGCAAGGTGGCTTCGTTGACGCCGCCAAGGATCATCGAGTGGCTGTGCGCGTCGATGATGCCGGGCGTGACGTGGAGCCCCTGCCCTTCGATGATGAAGGCTCCCGCCGGAATCTCGGCGGATGAAGCGACGGCCACGACCTTGCCGCCGACAATCACGAGACTGGCGTTGGTCACGACGCCCGCCGCGCCCGAGGTCCAGATCGTCGCGCCGCGCACGACGACGGCGGGCGGATTCGTGAGCGGGCCGCGCCCAACCAAAGGCGATTGCGCCAAACGCTTCGTGGCCAATTCACGCTGCTCCGTTTTCTTCGCCTGCGCCTTTTGCTTGGCCTCGGAGTTGTCGCTCGTTTCTTCCGCAGGTTTGTCGGCGGTCAGTTCGTAGGGACGACCATCGATCCAGACGCTGCGGATCTTCGCTTCGGGATCGAAGTAGTCGCCCGCCACCACGGTGAGATTCGCAATGCGGCCCGCTTCCACGGTCCCGAGCGTTTCAGACATCCCCAGCAGCTTCGCGGGCACCGTGGTCAATGCGGCCAAGGCATTGGTCGCATCGAGCCCCCGGTCCAATGCGGCGCGCAGATTCTTGCGGAAGCTCTTCCGGTCCGGCAGCGCGTGCGTGGTCAACGCCACTTCCAATCCAGCCTTCTGCAACACGGCTGGATTCTCGGCGGCCCAGTCCCAGGCGCGCAGATCGTCCAGCGAAACCTGATCCCAAGCGCGGTCGTCGGGCAGCTTGGGCAACGCGGGGAAATCCACCGGCACGATGAACGGCGCCTTCACCTGCGCGACCAGATCGGACCGACGCCACTCTTCGCCGCTCGCGACGATCACGCGGTTCGTCAG
>CBFGQE010000746.1:0-1791 GCA_965650815.1 uncultured bacterium | reverse complement strand
GGATCGTTTGGGCGAAGCGGCGGCGGAGCGGTTGAAGCTCATGCCCCGGTCGCGCGAGGAATCGAGCAACCCGTCCCTTGAGCGCGCGCAGGAGCTGGCGAAAGAAGCGCTGCAACCGGCGCTGAAACTCCGCGACTACATCGCCGCCGCTGCGGAACGGGAGCCGATTCCGTGTGAACCGGGAGATGTGCCCAAGGTGCCTGACTCCGACCTGGCACGATCCGGCGAATCTTCCAACCGCGCCGGATCGGAGACCGGTGCTCCGCTACGGTTGACCAACGGATGGATGACGGTGGGCGGCGCGTTGTTGGTGGGACGGAGCGAGAACGTCGCATGGTGGCGCGGCAATGTTCGTCCGGATGAAGCGCAAAGCTTCGGTCCCGCGTTGACCCGCTTCGTGCCCGGAAGGATCGGACCCGGCTGGACCGATGATCTCGGCGAAGTGGCGGACGCGATGCTGGCCAACGGACAGGTGGCGCTGAACCACCACTATGGCCTTTGGTATGATCGTCGCCGCGACGACCATCAGCGCGTGCGGCGGATGGATGGCGATGTCGCGCCGCCGTTTTTCGAGCAGCCTTTCGCGCGTAGCGGCCAGGGCGCGGCGTGGGACGGATTGAGCCGCTATGATCTCACGCAGTTCAATCCGTGGTATTGGCGGCGGCTGCACGAATTCGCCGGAATCGCGGAAGAACGTGGGCTGGTCCTCTTCCATCAGCACTACTTCCAGCACAACCTTCTCGAAGCCGGAGCGCATTGGGCGGACTCGCCGTGGCGTTCGGTGAACAACTTCAACGAAACCGGTTTCCCCGAGCCTCCGCCCTATGCGGGCGACAAACGCATCTTCATGGCGGAGCCGTTCTACGACGTGGCGCATCCGGTCCGGCGCGGGCTGCATCGCGGCTTCATTCGCCAAGCCCTCGCCGCCTTCACCAACCGAGCGAACGTGATCCACTTCACCGGAGCGGAGTTCACCGGGCCGAAGGAGTTCGTGGAGTTCTGGCTCGATACGGTGGCGGAGTGGGAAAGGACGGAAACATCGAACGCTGAACGCCCAACGCCCAACGCCCAATTGACGGGGCCGATCGTCGCGCTCTCCGCCACGAAGGACGTGCAGGACGCCATTTTGGCCGATCCGGTGCGGAGCGCGGTCGTCGATGTGATCGACTTCCGTTACTGGTGGCGCACGGCCAAGGGCGAGTTCGCGCCCCCGGGCGGAAAGCACCTCGCGCCGCGCCAATTCCAGCGCCAGTGGCGTGGAGGTTCTCCGACCGATGCCGATCTCGCCGCGATGGCGACGGAATATCGCGCGAAGCATCCGGGCAAGGCGTTGCTCTGCGACTTCGAGACGGCTCGCTGGGCTTGGCTCTGCGCGGGCGGATCGCAGCCGCGATTGCCGAAGGGCACGGACCGGAGGTTGTTGGCCGAAGTGCCGCGCATGACGCCGTGGCCCGGAGCGACGAAGAACGGCGTCTGGGCGCTGCGCGAAGCGGGCCGGCAGATCCTCGCGCATCTGGACGAGGCCGGTGAACTCGATCTCACGGAAGAGCAGGGCGAGTTCCTTGTCAGCATGGTGGACCCAAAGACCGGAGCGGCTACGCCGCGCGAGCGCGTGCGTGCGGGGAAAACGATTCAACTGCCGGGCGCGACCGTGGTCTGGCTGCACCAGGAGCGATGAAATGAAACGACAACCAACCCAACCGTGGTTCCGCACCGGCTTCGCTTTCCGGGCGGGGACGCTTGGTCTGCGGCGGCTGCGCCTTGTCCAGGCCAGTCTTCTCGCCGCACTCC
>CBFGQE010000745.1:0-1793 GCA_965650815.1 uncultured bacterium | reverse complement strand
GATTCGAGGTCGTAGAGCGAGAACTCGTCCTTGCCGGAATCGGCGGTGGTCGCTTCGGTCCAACGGCCCGTCTTCTTCAGCCATGCGATGTCCTCGGCAGTCAGGTCGTCGCGGCGCTTGATACGGTAGGCGTTGGCGTAGTTCTGCACGAGCAGGCCGAAATAGACGTTGCCTTCCTCGTCCACCGTCACGGCCATGGCGTCCACGTTGCCGGAGGCGACGTCCTTTGCGGGCCAGTCGCTGGTCACGATCTCCTCCGTGTCGGCCCGGCCATCGCCGTTCGTGTCCTTGAGCAGCGAAACCTTGCCGCTGCTGGAGACGTAGAGCCCGGCGGTCGTCCAGCTCATGCCCAGCGGCACGGTCAACGGAGCCTTGTCCCACCAGATGTCGGCCTTGTCCTCCAGACCGTCGCCGTCCGTGTCGCGCAGCTTCCAGACCCGGCCGTCGTAGCCCAACGCGGTGAGCGTGCCATCGGGCGCGAAGCGGAGGTTGTTCTGGTTGCTCAGCGGCACGGGCACCTCCCGGACGGTGAAACCGGGCACGAGCATCGTGACTTCTGGGACAGCGGCCGGTGCGGTCGCGGCCCAGGCCAGGGCGGAGGCCAGGCACAATCCGGAAAGGCGGGAAGGGGTCACGCCGACGAGTCTAACCGCGAAGGGCCTCCGGGAAAGCCCGGTCTTCGGGCGGGACACGCAGCCGTCTGGTCGGCCGATCCGTCACCCCTGCGCCTTGATCTGCCGGGTGATCTCGAAGGCGAGGTCGAGGGCCTGTTTGGCGGAGGCGCCGCTGACCTCGGGCGTCTGCTTCTCGCGGACGCATTGCACGAAGTGTTGGAGCTCCAGCTTCAGGGGCTCGTCCTTGGTGATGGGCACGGGTTCGCGGACGATGCGTTTGCCGCCGAATTCGCTCACCACGCTGGCGCTGCTGCCGGCCAGGGCCAGCAGCTTGGCGATGGCGGAACTCTCCTCCTCCCCCTCGCGGGCGATGCGGTAGATGAAGCCTTCCTGCGCACGGTAATCGAGGGAGATGTAGCTGGGCTGCTCGCCGCCGCTGAAGACGCGGATCTTCCGCATCCGCTCGGCGCTGACGCGGCTGACGGTGAGGTTGGCCACGCAGCCGTTGGCGAAACGCAGGCGGGCGTTGGCGATGTCCTCGCTCTTGCTCAGCACGTTGATGCCCACGGCGTCCACGCTGACCACGGGCGACTGCACGAAGGCCAGGACGACATCGAGGTCGTGGATCATCAGGTCGAGGACGACACCGATGTCGATGCTGCGCGCGGGATACGGCGAAAGCCGGTGGGTCTCGATGAAGCGCGGCTTTGTGGCGACATCCTGGAGATAGCGGAAGACGGGGTTGAAGCGTTCGACGTGGCCGACCTGGAGGACGAGCCCGCGTTCTTGGGCCTGTTGAACGATGGCGGTGGCTTGCTCGGCGGTCTCGGTCATCGGTTTTTCGACCAAGACGTGTTTGCCGGCGGCGAGGAGCTTCTGGGCGATGTCGAAATGGGTGATCGTGGGCGTGACGATGCTGCAGGCGTCGGCGGCGGCCACGGCCTCGTCGATGGAGGCGAAGACACGGGCGCGGACCTTGTCGGCCACGCGGCGGGCGTTCTCGGCGTTGGCGTCGTAGAGGCCGACGAACTCGATCGCGCCGCTGGCGGCGAGTTCGGCGTAGATGCGCGCGTGTTCCTTGCCGAGGGAACCCGTGCCGATGACCGCGACCTTGATGGGTGAAGGCATGGCGGATGATGGAAAGCGGGTCGGCGGGGTGTCACGTGGATTGTCGGGAGC
>CBFGQE010000744.1:0-1804 GCA_965650815.1 uncultured bacterium | reverse complement strand
TCGCTTCCTCGATGCTCGTTTCCTCCAACGCCCCGACGGCGGCGTAGCCTGCGTTGTTGACCAGGTGTTGAATCGGGCCGGCTTTCTGGACGATGTCTTGGATCGCTTCGGTGACGCTGACGTCGTCGGTCACGTCGAGGCGGACGATTTCCACGCCGGGAATTGGTTTGGCGGCCCGCGGCTCGCGCGCCGTCCCGAACACCCGCGCGCCGCGCGCCGCCAGCAACTGTGCGATTTCCCGTCCGATGCCGGAGGAAGCTCCGGTGACCAATGTGGTTTTGTTTTCGGGCAATGTGTGCATATGCACTAAGTGGGTTTTGATTTTCCGCCTTTGAGGCATTCAGGGTTTAGATTTTGTTCAGAGCCAACGCTGCCGTTTCGAGATCGGAAAGAATGGCGGACCAGCGCTTTTCCCCGAGAGTTTTGACAACGGCACTTTGGGCGGACTTCCAGGCCGGCGTCAGTTTCTCGATCTGTTTCCGGCCCTTGGTGGTGATCGTGAGTTCCACCCGATTGCCGCGTCCGCCTCCGACGGCTTGCACGAAACCGTCCCGCTGCAACGGCCGGAGATTCCGCACGAGCGTCGTGCGATCCATCCCGAGCCAATCGCTCAACTCCGCCATACTCCAACTGTCCTTGGAATTTAATGACGCCAAAATCGAGCCCTGTGTGGGGCGAATGCCGTGCCGCCGCATTTCCGCGTCGTAAAACTGCGTCACCGCCCGCGTCACCCAACGCAGGTTGAAGCACACGCAGTTTTCGACCGCCGCCATATCCAGTTCTTTGGCCATACTGATGTGTATATGCACTAATGTTTTGTGGGCTGTCAAACGGTTCTCTTTTCCGGTGCTACGGAAAGGGCTCCCGTCGGCGGCAATGCGGAGCGAATTTGCCGTCGCTGTCCGTGGACGTCGTGTGGAGGCCGGTTTCGCGGCGAAAAATCCGGGCGAAGCGGCTGGCTTGGGCTCAACCCGCACCGTCGGCACCTCCGCAATACCGCGCTGGGTCTCCTGCGGCAGGGCCGAGGTCGATGTCTTGATCTCCCTCCACGCAGCGCCTTCGCCGACGCGCAGCCCCTAGCCGCCGACTAAGCCGGAACGATGCAGTGGGCCCCCAAGGGGAGAGCCGCCGTGGCCACGTCGGACGGCGCTTCCAGCCGGTCCACGGAGTCTCGGTGAAACCACCCAACGGTGTGTCTTGTGAACGGGATGGAAACCTTGGGATTCACCGCGCCCCATGGGTCGGGCTGGAAGCCCGACCTGCTTTGAACTGCATCGTTCCGGCTAAGCCGGAACGACTCGGCAGAAATAGATTCGGGTCCTGGCCTTTGGCGGAAAGCAGCAGCCAATGTTCCTGCTGCCCACAAGAACTCGTCGGAGCTTCGTCACAGAGAAGGAAGGAATGTCTGATCAACGTTTGCTGGCCATCAGCGCCTCGATCTCGTCGGGTTCGATGGCGATGTCGGCCATCAGATCGACCGGACCCTTGTCCGTCATCAACACGTCGTTCTCCAAACGGACACCGAAGCCTTCCTCTTCGAGATAGATGCCGGGTTCCACGGTCATCACCCAACCGGCCTGCATCGGTTCGCCGACGAGCTGCACGTCGTGCACGTCGAGCCCGAGCGGATGGCCGACGCCGTGCATGAAATACTTCTTCAAGGCCGGCTTGTCCGGGGCCTGCTTCTTCACGTCGCGCGGTTTGAGCAGGCCGAGCTGGAGCAGCTCCTCCTGCATCATCAGTTCGGCTTCCTTCTGCCAATCCTTGGGCAGCTTGCCCGGCACGAGCCCGGCGATGCAGCCGC
>CBFGQE010000743.1:0-1807 GCA_965650815.1 uncultured bacterium | reverse complement strand
GAGGTCGAGCTGACCGAGCTGAAGAAGAACTTCGGCCGGGCCAAGCTGGTCCGCATCGTCCAGCCCTCGCCCGCCCGCGTCGATCCCGTCTGCGGCTACTTCGGCCGTTGCGGCGGCTGCCAATACCAGCACATCGCCTACGCCGCGCAGCTCCCGATGAAGCGCAAGCAGATCGCCGATCTCATGCAGCGCATCGGCGGTTTCGACGGCACGCTCGTCCGCGAGGTCGTCCCCTGCCCGTCGCCCTACGGCTACCGCAACCGCATCATGGTCCGCTCCCAATGGAGCAAGGAGCTGAACCGCATGGTCGTCGGCTTCCTCGAAGGCGAGACCAACCTCGCGGTGGACATCGAGCAATGCCCCATCACCGAGCCCGCGTTGAACGCCGAGCTCCAGCGCCTCCGCGAGAACCCGCCGCCCAAGAGCGGCATGAAGGCCGTCCTGCGCATCCCGCCCGAAGGCTGGGAACTGCCGAACGATTCGTTTTTCCAGAACAACTTCCAGCTCCTGCCCGAGCTGGTGCGGACCGTCCGCGAGTGTTTCGCCGAGAGCCGCAATCGCTTCCTGATCGACGCCTACTGCGGCGTCGGTTTCTTCAGCGTGGAAATGGGCGACCTGTGCGACGAGTTCGCCGGAGTGGAGATCGACGCCCGTGCCATCCAGGCCGCCCGCAAGAACGCCGCCGGGCGCGGCTTGAAAAATGGCGACTACCACAGCGGCCCGGCCGAAGTGCTCTTGCCGCAGCTCGTGTCGCGGTATTCCCCGGAGAAGACCACCGTCATTCTCGACCCGCCCCGCGTCGGTTGCGCGCCCTCGGCCATCGACCTGCTCCGCAGCACCCGTCCGTCCCAGATCATCTACGTCTCGTGCCATCCAGCAACGCTGGCTCGCGACCTCAAGGTCCTCTGCTCCGAAGGCGCCTTCCGCCTCCACGGCATCACCCCGCTGGACATGTTCCCGCACACCCAGCACGTGGAATGCGTGGCCGACGTGCGCCGCGCCTGACCTGGATTCCCCGGTCTTAATCTCAATCTTGCTCTCCCTCTCAATCTCCGTCCGTCGCAGCGATTGAGATCACAAATGAGATTAAGACCGAGGACCCACTCGGAACCACACCGTTTACCCGGGCCGACTCCGGTTTGCCTATTCTCCGCCCCTGCCCTATCTCTCACGCCGTCATGGCGACGGAACCGATTGTCCAGATCCACGGGCTCTCCAAAATCTACCGGCAAGGGGACATCAACGTCACCGCCCTGGACGACATCGATCTGGCCATCCAGCCGGGCGAGTTCGTCGTGCTGATGGGCCCTTCCGGTTCGGGCAAGTCCACCCTGCTCCACATCATCGCCGGCATCGACCGCGCCACGCGCGGCTCCGTCCTCGTGCAGGGCATCAACGTGGCCAACCTCAACGAATCCGAGCTGGCCGAGTGGCGGAACCAGAACGTCGGCTTCGTCTTCCAGAGCTTCAACCTCATCCCGGTGCTGACCGCGCTGGAGAACGTCGAGTTGCCCTTGCTCCTCACGAACCTCTCGCGCAAGGAACGCCGCCAACAGGCGATGACCGCGCTGGAGCTCGTCGGCCTCGGCGACCGCGGCCATCATCGGCCCGACCAGATGTCCGGCGGCCAGCAGCAGCGCGTCGCCATCGCCCGCGCCCTCGTGACCGATCCCGCGCTGATCGTGGCCGACGAACCGACCGGCAACCTCGACGCCAAGTCCGCCGCCGATGCCTTGGGCATCCTCCAATCCCTGAGCCGCAGCGCGGGCAAGACGATCGTCATGGTCACGCACGATCCCAAGGCGGC
>CBFGQE010000742.1:0-1809 GCA_965650815.1 uncultured bacterium | reverse complement strand
CCGACACGCCGCGCACGATGGATTCCAGGATGGCCGTCTTCGGATCGGGACAAACGCGGTCGGGAAAGGCCGTCGTCTCGGCGCGCACCGACATCAGTCCGAGCACGGGCGAATAGAGGATCATCACCACGTTCCGGTAGAGGTTGAAGCCGAGGTAGAGCCCGCCGACCCAGATCGCCGCCAGCACCAGCCAGCGCACCACGGCGACGTCCAAGACCTCCGGCAACCAATGCCCGGTGACGTAGGCCGCCGCGTCGTCGAAGAAGAACCAACCCGCCGTCAGCAACGCCGGCACATACGCGAGGCTCAACAGCGCGGGCACCACGACCAGTGGCCAGATCCGCGCCCGGAAGAGCAGGGGGAATCCCCGGCGATAGGGGCGAAGGCCGTTCCAGCAGGTGTCCACGCGCTTCATTGGAGTTTCGGGACGAGAACAGGTCAAACGCCGAAGTCCATCCGGCGGCCCTTGGCGGCTCATGTCGGGACGCGGTTCCGGCTCGTTCCTGGAGCCGCCGTTTCAACGTCGGGCCTCTTCCGGCCACGGACAGAAGAACAGCGTTGGGCGCGGATCATCGGGATGCTGTTGGCGGCCGAGACCGTTGTTGTCCGTCACCAGCCAGAAGCCGTCCGCGTCGATGGCCAAGCCTTCCAGATTCCCCGTGCCGTAGCGCGTGATGTAGGCGAACGCCGGGTCTTTCTCCGCGAACGACGCGTCGTATTCCGCCACCACCTGCTCGGTCGCGGGATCGACCTCCAGGATCTGGGCGCGGCTCCTCACCAGCACGAAGAGATTCCCCCTCCAGGTCGAGAGGTCGCTGTAATGCGCTTCGTTCACCAGCGGCACGTGGAAGGTCGGCGAGAAGTCCCCCACAACCTTCTGCGAATCCAGGTCCACCCGGACGATGCGCGGCAAGCTGCGCTCGTTCGCGACGAAGAGCGTCCGCCCGATGACGGCCACGCCTTCCAACGAGGCGTTCCAGTCCTTGGGGTCGAAGAACCGCGTCACCGGCGACCAGTCGATGGCCAGCCGTTCCATGCGCGAACCATCCGGGGCGAACCGCAGCACCCAGCGGTTCGCCTCTTCGCTCACATAGATCCGCCCCGCGTCGTCGCGCGCCAGCCCTTCGACATCGTAGCGGTCGCGCTTTTCGGTGCGGAACGGCGCCAGTTGTTCCGGGGCGAAGAATCCGGGAACGCGCATCAGATGGGCGATGGCTTCGCCCCGACGGGCGACCAGCCGATAGAGCACCGCTTCCTTGTCGTTCAGCGTGAACAGGCCGCCATCCGGGGTGGTCAACAGTGCGGAGGGATCGAACGGCTTGCCATCGGGCAAGGCGATTTGCCAGACCGCGCCGGGAACCAGGGTGAAGGCGCGTCGCTCGGCCACCTGCTTGGGCTCGGGCATCGTCCGGCAGCCCGACACGAGCCACAGTCCGATCAGCAGCAACAACGGCCCCCGCTTCAAGATGCGGAGCACAAACTCCGCCCGCGCCATCCGCACAACAGCCTTCATCCGGCCCAGCCTTGACCCGATCCGCCGCCTTCGACAAGCCGCCTGCATTCGGGCCATGCCAAAAAATGCAAAACCCGCCGGACCTTGCGGAACCGGCGGGAATGAGCGGGGGAAACGGGCCGCTGCGTGGGTTCAAATCTCGGCCGAATCGGACATCCTGTTGGCCGCAGCCAACGAAATCGCGATGCCCAAGAGCCCAACCCACGCGAAGAGTCCGATCAAGAGGAGGTGCATGGTTCCGAAGAAAGCCGGTCGGATGCCAACCACGCAAAACCCCGGAAACCAAGGTTCCCGGG
>CBFGQE010000741.1:0-1809 GCA_965650815.1 uncultured bacterium | reverse complement strand
CGGCCGGGCATGGGTTCGTGGTTCAGCTACGGCCTCGGCAGCGAGAACAAGGACCTGCCTGCGTTCGTCGTGCTGATGACCGGTGTGGGCCAGCCGTTGACCAACGCGGCCTGGGGCAGCGGGTTTCTTCCCACGGTCCATCAGGGCGTCACGCTCCGTTCGCAGGGCGATCCCGTGCTCTACGTCGGCAATCCGCCGGGCATCAGCAGCGAACGCCGGCGCCAGTCGCTCGACGCGCTCAAGGACCTCAACCAGATGCGGCACGACGTGCTCCAGGATCCGGAGATCCAGACCCGCATCGCCTCCTACGAAATGGCCTACAAGATGCAGACCAGCGTGCCGGAGGTCATGGACATTACGAAGGAGACGCCCCAGACCCACGCCGCCTACGGCACCACGCCGGGCCGGGCGTCGTTCGCGAACAACTGCCTGCTCGCCCGCCGCCTGGTGGAACGCGGCGTCCGCTTCGTGCAGCTCTACCATCGCGGCTGGGACCATCACGGCGGCCCCGACGGCAACCTGATCTTCGACCTCAAGCAACGTTGCGCGGAGACGGACCAGCCTGCGGTCGCCTTGGTGAAGGACTTGAAGGAGCGTGGATTGCTGGATGAAACCCTCGTCCTCTGGGGCGGCGAATTCGGCCGCACCCCGATGATGCAGGGCGCGCTCAAGCCCGCCGAAGTCGGCCGCGATCATCACCCCCACGGCTACACCATCTGGATGGCCGGCGGCGGGATCAAACCCGGCACGGTCTATGGCCGCACGGACGACTTCGGCTTCTACGCGGCAGACCAGAAGGTCCACGTCCACGATCTGCACGCGACGATTCTCCACCTCTTCGGTCTCGACCACACCAAGCTGACCTATCGCTTCCAGGGCCGCGATTTCCGCCTGACCGATGTCCACGGCGAGGTGGTGAAGGGCATCTTGGCGTGAGGCGAAAGCTGGGCGGCGGCGGGTCCGTGGCCTTTCTTTATGCAGAAAAAACAGCCCCGGTTCGTTCCGGGGCTGTTCGGTTTCTTGAGGCGGCGTTTTCGTCGTCGCCTACGGCAGCAGCACCACTTGGTAGAAGCCCATCGGGGCGTCGGTGGGGAGTTCCACGGGTTTGCTGGTGCCGTCGCCCACGATGGTCTGGACGGTGGTCCAGGCGGAGGCGAGGTCGGGCTTGAACTGGATGGCGTAGCTGCGGCCGGCAGTGGTCGGCAGGTTGAACCGGAACTTGCCGGCGGCGAAGACGATCTCGCCCAGCTCCGGTGCCGGGGCTTCCACCACGGGATTCTCGCCCGGGGTCAACCGCGCGAAGCCGCCCACGGGCGTCGCGCCGAGCTGGCTGAAGTAGCCCGCGATCCAGACGGAACCGTCGGCCGCCAGCGACATGGCGTGGATGTCGGCATTGGGCTCCACACTGAGCGGCGGGTAGTCGTCCACGCTGCCGTCCGCCTTCACGCCGTAGAGGAAAGAGCGGTCGGCATCGCTCACGGAGAAGGAGCCGCCGACGAGCAGTCCGCCATCGGGCCGGACCAAAATGCTGTCCACGAAACGCGTGGACGAAGCGTTGAACCCGGGCAGGGACGGAAATCCATCGACCGTCTCCACCGCGAGATCGGACGTCAGACGCGCCAACCCGCGGACCGCAACTCCGCCCAAGGTGCTGAACGCGCCGCCCAAGAGCACACGTCCGTCCGACTGGACCCGCACGAGATGCACCTGGGCGCTGGCGGCGTAGTTCGACACGGAGGTGTCGAGCGCGCCGTTCGCCTCCAAGCGGGCGAGGTAGCGCCGGGATTGCCCGCCCACGGTGGTGAAGCC
>CBFGQE010000740.1:0-1820 GCA_965650815.1 uncultured bacterium | reverse complement strand
CTTCTGCGCGAACCCGACGCTTTCTCGACTGGAAACAGGGTCTTCATGGGATCTGTCTCCGAGATCGCATCGCCCGTGCCAGCGCCCCGTAGCGACGAACAGGTGTTCGCGGCTGAACGACTCCTTTCGCCGAAACCGCGAGGCCCGCGCTCCGTCCGATTTCACAAATCCCTGACAACTCCTCCGGCTTGCCCTGCGCATCCTCCCCGGCACGATGCCGTCGCCGATGAGCCGCCGAACCTCCAACCGAAGCCCGAGCTTCTTCTGGCAGGGCGTGCTGCTGCTCGCGCCGGTGGCGGTGTTCGCTTTGACCGGACTTTGGTTGCTGGAGAAGGACCGGCGACGTGTCGAACAAGAAGCGGTGGAACAGTGCCAGAAGATCGCCGAGCGCATTGCAAACTACATCGGCCCCAATCTGGGACGGCACCTATCGACGCGACACTTGGATGTCGTGCAGGAGGATCTGAGCAGAGACATCCTCATCAAACCCCACCTTAAATCCTCCATCCGGATCGCCTCTACCCCGGGCAACAACGCGCTCCGCAAATCCTTCGAGGTCCCGATCCACGAATACAACCAAGCCCTCTCCGATCGCACCGAACGGTCTCCCTTCGGCAGCATCGTTCACGCGAATCTCGTGGTGGACGCGGTCGGGTCGCTCCTCAGCCCGCCACCCTATCCCAAGGTGCCGACGCCGATGTCCGGCGAACCTTCGGACCCGCTGCTCCGAGAGATCTGGCAAAGCGCGCTCAGCGCTCCAAGCGCGGCCGAAGCCGCCGAGCTTTGGAGAAAACTCCTGGCCGCTTCACCCCCGTCGCAAACCGAAGCCATTGCCCGGTGGAAGCTGGTAGAAGCGTTGTTCGACGTTTCCGCCACGAACCAAGCCGTCGCCGAACTGGATCTCCTGATGGCTTTGCCGCAGCCGGCTTTTTCCGAAGCGGGATTGCCTCTGGCTCCATTGGCCTCGAAGCGCCGCTTTGATCTCACCCCGACCAACGACGGCCCGGCCCGGATCGCGGCGGCGCTGGCCTTGGCGTCGAACGCGGTCTTCCAGCCCTCGATCCTGTCCGGCCCGCTGTTGGCGGAGTTGAAGCGAAGCACGGTTCCAACGAACACGTTGGGGCGCTGGTCCGGGATGTGGGAAAATGCCGAGAGCATCCGCGACTTCGCCGCCAAAATGGACGGCAAAGACTCCGTGTTGCTGTCTCCGACCAATGGTCCGGGTCGGTGGGTGTTGTGGCTGGGAAAATCTTGGCTCGTGGTCGCCACGTCGGCCGAACCTTCTCGCAAAGCAGTCGCCGCCGTGGGCTCCGCGCGGGCGTTGCACGTCTTCCCCGAGTCGCTGGTGCGCTTGGGGCTGCTGGAGCTGCTCGACGAATCGGAGGTGGACGTCCCGGCCTACGCCGGCGTCGGCTTCGAGTTGGCCGACCGCGATGTGGGGCTTGTTTCTCCAGCTAAGGTTTTGGCTTCGGCCAATGGGGCGTGGACGGTCAACGGGTCCGTCAACAGCTACGGGTTGCATTCCGCCGACGGAGAGTTCCCCGGTTTGACGGTGCGCCTGCATCTCGCGAACCCTGAAGCGCTCTTCGCCCTCCAGCGCGAACGCACGCGGCTCTTCGGCGGACTGATCGGCGGCGCGGTGCTCGTCAGCCTGGCGGGTTTCTTCGTGGCCCGCCGCGCCTTCCATCGGCAGCTCGCACTCAACGAGCAGAAGTCGAACTTCGTTTCCGCCGTTTCCCATGAGCTGCGCGCGCCCATCGCGGCGGTGCGGCTCATGACGGAGAACCTCACGCGAGGCGCGCCGGCCGAACCGGAACGGC
>CBFGQE010000739.1:0-1822 GCA_965650815.1 uncultured bacterium | reverse complement strand
TTTATCAGCGTATGGCTTTGGCTCGTAGATCCAGTATTTCGTGAGCGCGTCAAAGAGCATCTGGACCTCGTAGTGAATGTGTTCTGTTGCGGCTTTAAGTTGCGCGTCATCTGGAACATTGGCTGATGAGGGAGTGCTCATTGGATACTAAGTGGAAGAGGAGGTAGGCCGACGGCTCCCGCCGAGCTGCTTCCGTGTAGCGCCCGCGTCTCGCGGGCGGGTTCTGGCGGCATCTTGCCGCCAGCCAACTCGGAGCAAGATGCTCCGAGAACCCGCAGCCGGGACGGCTGCGCTACTTCCTGGGCCGGAGCCTTCGCCCTACCTTTGAGCCGTTCGCCCATCACTTCACCGGCTTTGGCTGCGCCTTGCGCCATTCGTCCTGGCTGACGGTCTTGCGCTGCTGGAGGTGGACGAAGACGCCGCGTTTGTTGCCGACGACCACGTCGGGCTGGCCGTCCTTGTTGATGTCGCCCGCGATGACCTGGGTGCCGACGCCGGAGTTGGCGTCGATCAGGTAGGGGATGAAGTCCACCCAGCCGGAACCGCGCACGAGCTTGAACCAGTAGAGCACGGGATCGGCGCCCGGATCGTCGTCGCCCCGCGGGCCGTGGGCCCAGAAGCGTTTGCCAGTGACGATGTCCTTAAGGCCGTCGCCGTCCATGTCCACGAGGTCGATGGCGTGCAACTGAGAGAAGCGCACGCCGTAGGTGTTCTCGTCCGCCTCCTTGTTCATGATGGTGTGGCCCTTGAACTTGATCTCGCCGCCTTCCTTCACCTGCTCATACCAAGCCAGGCCGAAGCCGTGGGCCGCGAGGCTGGTGATCACGTCGTTCAAGCCGTCGCCGTTCACGTCGTAGGCGAACATCTGCGCGCCGCCGGTGCCGAAGTTCTGCGGATGATGTTTCCACACCGGGTTGCCGGCCAGGCTGGCGGGCTGCTCCCACCAGCCGTCCTTTTCCAGAATGTCCGTGCGGCCGTCGCCGTTCACGTCGCCATAACCGATGCCGTGGGTGAAGCGCTGCCAGCCGCCCTTGGGCGAGATGGGGTGGAAGGTCCACTTGGCGGAAGGGTTCTCCCAGTTCGGCGCGATGTAGCCGATGAAGCCGCCGGAATTGCAGAGGATCTCCGGCCGTTCGTCGCCCACGAGGTTCACCCAGGACGGGGATTCGTTGTCCACCACGTCGAAGACGATGTGGCGCTTCCACGGGCCGGTGGCGTCGGCTTTGGCCGGGTTTTCATACCAGGAGGCGTCGGCTCCGGGGAACCCGAGCACGAGGATGTCGCCCCAGCCGTCGCCGTTGAAGTCGTGGACGTAGCTGAAGAAGTTGTCGGAATAGGCGTTGTCCTTGCCCAACGCGCCTTGGAAGCCGGGCACGGTGATCTTCGTCATCGGTCCCAGCGCCAGCTCGAAGGTGGTCTTGGCCGGGTAGAACTCGTGGCGCTGCTTGAAGTCCGGCCCGGCCCACCAGTAGGGGCCGGAGACGATGTCGTTGACGCCGTCCTTGTTCAGGTCGCCGAAGTTCGCGCCTTCGGACCAGAACTGGTCGGAGAGCTGGAGCCGCTGGAAGGTGTGGAGCACGGGATCGGCGGCGAATCCGCTGAGGGCGGAGACCAACGCGGCGGCAGCGAGTAGGGTTTTCATGGTGATGGCTGGGCAAGTTCCTACGACGCACTGGAACGGAGGGCAATTCAGCAGGTTTTTCACCCCCTAAACGGGCGGGGCTGGCCGGAGGCTGCAAGTTGATCAACGCACAGATTGCCAGTCGGCCGGTCCATGCTTACCTCTCAGCCGTGATTTCGACGTTTGAAACCGCCGCCCCCG
>CBFGQE010000738.1:0-1824 GCA_965650815.1 uncultured bacterium | reverse complement strand
GGGCTTGGAGCTTGGGATTTCATTCGGTCTTTGGCCTTCGCGCTTCGCTCATTCCTATTCGCTGCGCAGCGCCACCATCGGGTCCACCCGGGCGGCGCGGCGGGCAGGGATGAAACAGGCGATCAAGGCCACGAGGCCCAGGAACACGGTGGTGGCGGCGAAGACGAGGGGATCGGACGGGCTCACTTCAAAGAGGAAACTGGACATGGCCCGTCCAGCGAAGGCGGCGGCAATCAGTCCTCCGACCAAACCCGTGGCCACCAGAATGCCGCCGTCGCGGACGATGCGGGCGACCACCGAACCGGGCCGCGCCCCGAGGGCGAGCCGGATGCCGATCTCGCGCGTCCGGCGCGCCACGGCGTAGGCGTTCACGCCATAGACGCCGAGCATGGCCAGGAGCAGCGCCACGGCACCGAAGCCGCCGAAGAGGATCGCGCCCATCCGCACCATCCAGACCTGGATGTTGTCGGCCAGGTGGGCTTCGAGGGAACGCACGGCGAGGATCGGGCCTTGTGGATCGATCTTCCGGACGACGTCGCGCACGGCGGACACGACGGAATCCCGGGCCAAACCGGCCTTGGGCCGCACGTGGAGCAGCGTGCCAGATTGGAAGTCCTGCCCGAACGGCACGTAGGCCATCGGTTGGTCGTCGGTGGCGAAGAGGCTTTCCCGGAGCGACGGCACGACGCCGACAATCTCCACGGTGGAGTCTTCCACAGCCGCACCCGGCTTCGGCGAAGGCGAGAAGTCGCTGAACTGGATGCGGCGTCCGATCGCGTCGCCGTCGGGCCAAAGCTTCTGGGCCAGGGCGCCGTTCACGATAGCCACCTTCGCACCGGTGCCGGCGTCGTATTCGCTGCGGGTGAATTCCCGGCCGCGCAGGAGCGGCACGCCGAGCGTCCGGAAGTAGTCGGGTCCAACCACGTTGTAGCCGCTGCCCACGGCGGGACCGTCCTTGGGCGCGCCGCCGATCTGGACGTTCTTTCCGAGGTGCATGTCACCAAACGGAACGGTCACGGCGAGGCTGGCCGACTCGACGACGCCAAGGGCCTGCACTTGGTCCAGCATTTCGCCGAGACGCTGCTGGGCGACCGGTGTGGGTGTGCCAACCAGGCCCGGATCGAGCGCTAGGAAGAAGCCCCGGTTGCGGTCGAATCCTGGATCGAAGCGCAGCGCATTGAAGGCGCCCCGACCGAAGAGCCCGGACGCGACCAGGAGCACCACGCTCAGGGCCACTTGTCCGACGACGAGCCCGTTCCGCAGGCCGAAGAGGCGAAGTCGTCCGGGGACCGCGTCCTCGCCGGCGTGTCCCTTCAAATCCTGGGTGGACTCGCGCCAGGCCGAACGCAAGGCGGGTCCCAGCGCCGCGAGCAACGTGGCCATCAGGCAGAACCCGGCGGTGACGAGGAAGACCCGCCAATCCGGCGTGGTGTCGAAGCCCAGCTCCACCGGGGCGATGCGGTTGATGCCGCCCACCAGCCAGTTGCTCAGGGCGACGGCGAGGACCAGGCCCAGCACGCTGCCGAGCACCGCGAGGAGCAATCCCTCCGTCAGCAGTTGGCCGAGCAGCCGGCGACGGTCCGCGCCCAGCGCGACGCGCACGGCCATTTCTTTGCGCCGGGCGACGCCCCGGGCGAGGAGCATGTTGGCGAGGTTGAAACAGGCGACCAGCAGCACGCAGCCGGACAGGCCGAAGAGCAAAGCCGTCACCGCGCCGAAGCGGCGGAGATCGTCCACCGGCTGCACGGAGATCGACATTTTGGGCAACGGCGCGACGCGGAGGCGCTGGTTGCCGTTCTGCTCGGGATACGCCGTCGCGAGGCG
>CBFGQE010000737.1:0-1826 GCA_965650815.1 uncultured bacterium | reverse complement strand
GCTCGCTCCCGCCCGAAGCCGATCTGACCAAGACCAACGAGAATTTCGTGGCCGGTCGGCGGCTGATCCGCTTGGGCAACGTCTCCACGCCCACGCTCACCGTCTTCAAACCCGCGCCCGAAAAGGACACCGGTGCGGCGGTGCTCGTCTGTCCCGGCGGCGGCTATCACATCCTCGCACTGGACCTGGAAGGCACCGAGGTCTGCGAATGGCTGAACTCCATCGGCGTCACCGGCGTGCTGCTCAAATACCGCGTTCCGCGCCGGCCCGATCTCCCGCCGCACGCCGCGCCGCTCCAGGACGCGCAGCGCGCCATGGGACTCCTCCGCCACCAGGCCAAGGAGCTTGGGATCGACCCGAAGCGGATCGGCGTCCTCGGTTTTTCCGCCGGCGGCCATCTCGCGGCCACGCTGAGCAACAACCACACGGAGCGGACCTATCCCGTGGTGGACGACGCGGACAAGGAGAGCAGCAAGCCCGACTTCGCCGTGCTCGTCTACCCCGCCTACCTCACGCAGAAGGACCAGGGCGAAGCGTTGTCGCCCGAGCTGCCGGTCAGCGCCACCAACACGCCGCCGACCTTTATCGTCATGACCCAGGACGATCCGGTGCGGGTGGAGAACGCGGTTTTCTACGGCTTGGCCTTGAAGAACGCAGGTGTTCCGGCCGAGGTGCATCTCTACCCCAGTGGCGGCCACGGCTACGGTCTCCGCCGCACCGAGAACCCCGTCACCGCCTGGCCCGACCGGGTGGCCGAATGGATGCGGCACAGTGGGTGGCTGAAGGCGGGCGGCGCGGGGAAGTAGCCAAGAGCCTATCTGGTTAACCCGGCGTTCCAAGATGGAGGGCGAGTGCCGGGTCGGGGACACCCGGCCTACAGCCGGGCTGGATTCTTGGTCGCGTAAGACCTTACAGGCTAGGTCTCTGACCAGGCGTGGCCACCAAGCAGGAATCGCTGAATTGTCCGGATAGGCTTTCATCCATGAGGCTCACGTCCTGATTGCATCCTGCAACGGGGCGGTGCGGGCTCATTGCACGAATCGCAGGGGGCAGATCGAATCGATTGGGCAGTCTCGCGGTAAATGTTGGGGAAATCGCTCTCCGGAAGGCCGTTTTCCGGTGGGCATCCTTTCTGCCAAGGGAGGAGTGGTTCGGCCTGAGCTGCGGCTCCGGCCTCGACCTGAACCTCAAAAGAAAGACCAAGACCATGAACAAGACCCTTGGATTAGTCCTGCTGGGCGTCGGCATCGCCCTCATCGTTTTCGGAGTCAGCGCCTCGGATTCCATCGGATCCGAAGTGTCCCGCGCCGTCACGGGCACGCCGACGGACAAGGCGCTTTGGCTGTTGATCGGTGGCATCGGCGCAACCATCGCCGGGGCTTTCGTGACGTTCCGCCGGGCGTGAGGTCGCCGGGGATGGATGGAGCCTTGCGGCGGCGCAGATTTCCTGCGTCCTTTTTCCCGCCGGTCCGTCCATCCCGGTGATTATGACATCGATCCACTTTCGCCCCGCCAAGCCCGACGCGGACCAGGTCCGCGAAGAAGTCCGCAAGCACTACGCCGCCGCCGTCGATGGTTCGGGCTGTTGCGACACCGGCGGTTGCGGGGACCGCTCCTGCGCCACGGAAGCCGCTGAACTCGGCTACACGGCCGAGGACATCGCGAATCTTCCCGCCGGAGCCGACCTCGGTCTCGGTTGCGGCAATCCCCAGGCCATCGCCGCGTTGAAGCCGGGCGAGGTCGCGCTGGATCTGGGCAGCGGCGCGGGCTTTGACTGTTTCCTCGCCGCCAAGGCCGTCGGTCCCACCGGCAAGGCGCTGGGCGTG